>CAYUIL010000048.1:0-4586 GCA_964444715.1 uncultured Pirellulales bacterium
TGCCCGCGCGCAGTCCAGCCGGGCTATACCTGCGATAGGAATAATCCTCCTCTGATAAAGTATAGGATATGCGATTAAGGTCACCCAGGCAGCCGGCTGCAAAAGCTGCGAGAGATTTAAC
The DNA here is from genome assembly GCA_964444715.1 of uncultured Pirellulales bacterium. Lineage (GTDB taxonomy): Bacteria > Planctomycetota > Phycisphaerae > Sedimentisphaerales > Anaerobacaceae > Fen-1362. The sequence continues at coordinate 122 of CAYUIL010000048.1, forward strand.
GATTATATCGCCTTTGCAGAATAGACCGATTTTCCGGCCTTTGGCGCAGGCGGTCGATCAGCTAAGCGGGGTTATTCGCGGTCGTTCGTCGGCCGACGAGTGGGGGTTGTTTTTCGGGCAAAAACCCGGGCAATCGCATAAGAAAGGGTCTCCACTGACTTAGTTACGTCAGGAGAAATCGGGCTGTTTAAGCGTGTCTGTGATGCCTGGATGCCAATCAAACAGGAATTGACCGGAATACGCCGCCCTATCAAGTCGAGAAAGAGACGCGGCGACAAGCTATGCGTTGAGGAGACGACAGAAACAACCTGCTCGGTTTCAAACAGCCGGACTTCGCCGGGATTGCCGCCGAAGTCAACCGCGTCGATAATAATCAGGTTCTCAGGAGACCTGCGTATGATTTGCTCGATATAGTTTTCCGGCACTGTGCCGGCATCGATTACTTCGACAGGGACTCCTGCCTGTGTGAGTTTTTGGCAAACCAGAGGCCCCGCGCCATCGTCTCCTTTGAGTGCATTGCCTATACCGAGAACAAGTGTTTTTGAATGCTTAAGAGTGTTCAGGCGCTCAAGTAATTGCCGGTCAAGACCCATATCTCACATACGGATGTTTAGCTGGTACTTGCATTTTGGGCACAGTATCCGCATAAAATCGCCTGTTCTGAAATCTGCCGGCTTGCCCGCCTGCCCGGCCTGCTGCGATTCTCCGGCGGGTTCGCTTTTTGCAATCAGAAGCGACGGATTAGTGTAAGCAAGAGGGCCGAGTTTTTCATAAAGCCAGATGAGATGCTTTTTGGTTCCCACCACTGCGCCACACTTTTCGCATATCTGAAGCGGGTAGTCGAAGGTCTCGACGGTGCTTTCTCTGTCAAGTGTTGCCAGGTCCCACTTGTTTGACAGCTTGATGCCGCTTTCCGTTGTGCAGTTTTCCACGCAATTGCCGCAGAAGATGCACGCATCATAGCGAAGCGTGATTTTTCTGACCGGAGGATTAGCTTTGACATCGTCGAGCATAGTAAGCGCATTTGTCGGACAGACGTTCACACACGCGCCGCATCCGATGCATTTATCGAGGTCGAATTCGGGCTTGCCCCTGTAGCGTTCGGGAACCTTGCAGGGTTCGTGAGGGAATCTGGTTGTGAATCGAGGCGAGAAAACCGCAGTCACCGCCTCACACAATTCTCTTAATTTCGGCAAACGCATCGCAACTCCCGGGGCTTGGCAGCCCCTACAGCTTTAGTATCAATGGTCTTTCTTGTCAGCATCTTCGGCGTATTTATCGACTACGCTTTCCTCCCACAAGCTTACGCCCGAGGCGTGAGAACCCTTCGCTATTGCGTGTGCCGCGGTGGGCGAAGTTGCCAGGATAAACAGCGCACATATTATTGCCTTTGCACCGATAGGGCCGGATTTGGTGACAAAGGCCACACCAACCAGCAGCAAAATCGTGCCGAGCGTCACACACTTGGTCGACGCCTGAAGGCGATTATACACGTCCGGGAAGCGGACAAGCCCGATACCGCCGAAGATATTGAACAAAAGTCCTATGCCTATAAGCAAATGTCCCAAAATATCAGTCATCGAAAGGTCTACCCTCCAGAAATTTTGCCAGCGTGATGGTGCCTATAAAGCTGAGTAACGCCCAGGCAATGGCTATGTTGAGGTAAAAGTCCTTTCCCGTCACCATTCCCAGAATAGCACAGAACCCTACTATCAAAATGCCCAAAATATCGATAGCCACGGTCCTGTCGGGTGCGGTTGGTCCCCTTCCTACCCGATAGAGGCACAAAAAGCAGCAGATAAACAATGCGGAAAGATAAACCCATATCAACAGCGACATATTGCCTTCCTACTCAAAAATCCTCTTAATGAACCATTCGAACTTCCGACTTATACACTCGGTTGCCTGCTCAATATCGGCGGACCTGACATAAATCCAGTGCACGTACAGGTGGCCGTCGCCGCTCAAATCCACCACAAGGGTGCCGGGAGTAAGTGTGATGGAATTCGCCAGCGCGGTAATAGCCGAGTCCGTCTTGAGGTTTGTTTTTATTTTCACTATCCCCGGCTTAATAGGCATCTTCGGGTGCAAAGCCCGATACATTACGTCCACGTTCGCTTTAACCATATAGTAGAAAAAAACCGGCACATACAAGGCAAGCCAGAACACCCTTACCGGCGATATGAATACGTGGTGCTCCTTGGGCAGCATTTCGTGGAACAACAGGGCGACTACGATAGATGATATCAGGCCGGCAATTACCACTTGAACATTTATCTCACCGTCGGCGACCGGCCAGGTCAGAATCAGCCATACCACAAAAGCCAGAACGAAATAAATCAGTCTGCGCATACCAGCATACCCTTGCTAACTTCCATAATTCTGTCGGCGTATCCAACGCCATCGCACAACACCTTTGCAGCCGGCTCGAGCAGGCCGGCCCTCAGAGCAGGCACTAAGAAAACCAGACCCATAAGCGCGCACAGGCACGCAAGGCAAATCATCGCAATGGCCATCGAACCCTTATGCTCCTTTATTTGCCGGCAATTCTCCGGAAGCTCGCCGAGAAAAACGTACCTGTGAACTTTGAGGTACATAATCAGAGTACACACGCTCACAGCGACAACGAGCGCTGCGGCCCAATAAATGCCGGCCCCGATGGCTGCGATTACCAGAATCAGCTTGCTCCAGAAGCCGCCAAATGGCGGGATGCCCACGATAGAAGCCGAGGCGACGGCGCAGCTCGCGCGAGTCAGCGGCAGTTTTTCCGCCAGACCTCCCAGCCGGCTGAGTTGTCTGGTGCTTGTGGACATTTCTACCGAGCCGCTGGTCAAAAACAGCAGGGACTTGGAAACGGCGTGATTGAGCAAGTGAAAAAGACCCCCAAGAATTGCCAGCGATGCCCACACAGGATTGGCTCCCGCAGCCAACAGAGTGCCCCCAAGCCCGATTCCGAGGAATATATAACCGACCTGGCTGATACTGGAGTATGCCAACAGGCGCTTCAAATCATCCTGTCCTATCGCCAGAAACGCACCGGCAATCATATTGACCACGCCCAGGACCACCAAAAGCGTGCCGACGTTCGATGAGACGCCGAAGATGCTGAAGACGATTCGAAGGAGTGCATAAACGCCGAGCACCTTTATAAGGATTCCCGACAGCATTGCCGATATGGGGGCCGGCGCCGAGGAGTGTGCATCAGGCAGCCAGGAATGGAATGGGACTAACGCGGCTTTGAGGCCGAATCCGGCGATAAACAAGGCCAGGGCAAAACACAAAACTGTGTTCGTCGGGTTATTCTGGACGGCCTTTGAGATGTAGGCCATATTCAGCATACCCGTTGCGCCATACACCAGACCAATCGCCAGGAGTATGAACATCGAGCCGACCTCCCCGAGAACCATATACTTGAACGACGCCTCAAGCTGCTCATCGTCGCAGCCGAATCCGACCAGGGCATAGGAGGCAATCGAAGCAATCTCGAGGAAGACAAACAGGTTGAAGATATCGCCTGTGAGCACCACGCCGTTCATACCCGCCACCATAAGCATAAACAAGCTGAGGTATTTGGGCTTGGCGGTATATTGCTCCATATAGCGGACGCTGAATAGCATTGCCGCGGAGCTCACCAGGTTGGCTGCTATCAGGAAAAGGACGCTTAGGCCGTCGAGCACCATATTGATTCCCAGAGGTATGGACCACCTCCCAACGTTGTAAACGCTGAATTTATCGATTGAGGCGATGCTCATTACCAGCAGGGAGAGGGTCGCCAGATTAGCCAGAGCGGTTGCGACGGCCCTGCTTTTTCGTCCGAAACTGCCGAGAATCGGCAGCACGAACGCTGCAACCAAAGGAATACAAACGAACACAGGCAGGACCAAAGGAGCAGTGCTCATCCTTTTAGTCTCCTTATCTTGGTAATGTCGAATGTGCCGTACTTTTCGTAAGTCCTTATGCAAATCGAAATCAGCAGGGCGAGAGTGCCCAGCCCAATCACTATAGAGGTCAGCACGAGTGCCTGCGGCAAGGGGTCAACTGTGCTGTTTAGAAAGCCGGCAGTAACCTGCCTGGTCGTCGAGTCGTAACAGGTCTTGTCGAGTATCGGCGCCTCGCCGTTTGTCCGGTAGCCCAGCATAATAAGGAACAGGTTGACGGCGTATTCCATTACCGCCAGCCCAATTACTATCTTGACCATATTCTTCTTGACGACCACACAATACAGGCCAATCGTAAACAGCAAAAAACACAAAGCATAAGGCATAAGTTTTATTCCTTTGTAGATGGTGTACCAGGCTTAAAATCTTTACAGCATATCGAAAGAGTAAGAATTACCAGAAATAATGATGCGCCGACTTTCAGCCCGATGGCGATATTACAGAAGGGTATGATACCGGCGCTGACGAGCTTAAACTCGGTTGCCTTGTCCGCCCAATACTGCTGATGAATAAAATTCCAGAAGAAA
>CAYUIL010000048.1:4596-7647 GCA_964444715.1 uncultured Pirellulales bacterium
TCGAGCCGAGAGGCGGTGCCCAGCGAAAGATTATTTTCCACAAATTCCCTGCCGAAGGCCAGCATCAGCAGCACGTACGAAGAGGCGAGAATAACCCCGCCTGCGAAACCACCGCCCGGCGTAAGGTGACCAAACAGAACGATATTGATGCCGAACAGGAAAATCAGCACTTTGACCCAGCTGCTGATGGTCTTTACTATAATGGTCATTCCCTTCATTCGTTTTTCTCCTCCAGGGACTTTCTGCATTTTCTTCTGAGTATCGCGGTGGCTCCGATAATGGAGGTGAACAGCACCGTTGTTTCACCAAGAGTGTCGTAGCCGCGATAATCAAGAATGACGGCTGCAACAATGTTGGCCGCCCCGGTTTTTTGCAGCCCCTCGGCGACGTACGTTTGGGAGGCCGCATTCGGTGTCTGGCTAAACACAGGCGTGCCGAAAGGAGACAGATTGCCGAGGACCTTTATGCCGGCAAGAAAGATTACGAAGATAATCACTATTGAGACAACCAGCCCGAAGAACTCCCTGTCGCCGCTGATAAACGTCAGGTCCCTCGCTATTGTAGCGCGTATCAGAATTATCAAACCCAGGACCTCGACCACAATCTGGGTAATTGCAATGTCCGGCGCCCGCAGGAAGAGAAACATCAGCGAGCCGCCGACTCCCACTGCCCCAACGCAAATGACCGAGCTCAGCAGGTCGTCGGTTTCCACTGCGATAATAGCGGCGATTAACATAAACAAAAGCAGAACATAAAATACGGCCATATATACCTCACCAGATTTTGCAGACCACAAACAAAATTATCAGCAGCCCCAGGGTTACCCAGGTCAGATACATTGGCAGGATGCCGCTGTGAAGCCATCTGAGAAACGCCGTTAGCGCCAGGCCGCATCTTCCGGACTGATTATACGGGTCGAAATGGCCATTTTCCTGGGCACTGTAAAGCTGTCTTAAGCCACCCATAGACGATACGGTTTTGTAGAAGTGCGTTCCCGGTATGACCATTTGCTCGTTTTGTTGTGTCTCGCCGCAGTTCCAGGTAGGCACTGCTCTGGCCTTTCTTACCGACAGTGCAGAAGCCAGAATCAACAGACCCAAAAGGACGCCTGCCGCTATCAGGCCTGCGGCCAACAGCGAGTCCCAGGTACCCGAGAAGACGACTGGCTGCGGGAGGTTCAGTGCGGGCTGGAGCAGTTTATCGACGACCGGCCGATAGAAAAGGCCGAGAAGTACGCATAGTGAAGCGAGGATGCTCATCGGAACAAGCATTGCCAAAGAAACTTCACTCACGTTTTTCAATTTGTCCCTCGCACGGCCCAAAAAGACCGAATGTAATACCTTGACGAAGGAAGCAAGTGTCAGCGCACTTCCGAACATAGCAGCAACCAGCCAGACCGGCCACAGCGCGGCTGCTGCACCGGTTTGCGTCTCGCCCATCTGGATAAGTCCCTGATATATCATCCATTTGGAGGCGAAACCGTTAAAAGGAGGCACGCCGGAGATACTCAGGGCGGCGATGAGGCAGGCATAAAAGGTAAGCGGCATCCTTTTACCCAGACCTCCAAGCTTGTCCAGTTCAGACGTTCCGGTGGCCTGTTCAACGCTACCGGCGCACAGGAACAGGCAGGACTTGTATATGGCGTGGTTGAACATATGGAACACGCCGCCAATGATACCCACAGGTGTGCCGCTCGCTATGCCCAGAATCATATATCCGACCTGGCTGATGGCGTGATAGCTCAACAGCTTCTTGAGATTATGCTGGACCATCGCGAGCATCACGGCGACGATAATGGTTGCCGCCCCAATAACCGTCAGGATGATATTCAGGACCTCCGATTTGATTACGAACATTTTCAGCACAATCACCACCAGGAGGTAAATGCCCAATAGTTTGTCGATGGCAGCCGGCAGAAGCGCCATAACCGGCACCGGTGCGAATTCGCCGCTGGTAGGCAGCCACGTATGAAGGGGCAAAGCACCTGCCTTTGTAACCGCTGCGGCTAACAATAGCAGAAAAGCTGCGACCGTCCCCGCCGAGACCGTTTCCATCCTGATATCAGATATGACTAAGGTGCCCGACAAGCGCCAGATTAACACGATGCCGAACAATAGAGCTGCGTCAGAGGCGCCAATCATTGCAAAACTTTTGGTCGCTGCGAAGTTTGAATTTTTGCCGCCGGTGGCAACCAGGATGTACAACGACACGGTAACAATCTCCCAGAAAATAAGCAGCGTCAGCAAATGGTTCGAGAGCAGAATCCCCGCCGAGCCGCCAAGCACCAGCAGGATTCCGCCGAAGTACTCGTTGGCACGTGTTATTTGTATCGTTGATTTGAGTGAGTAAATAGTCGTCAGCAGCGCAAATCCGCAGGCAACCATCAGCACAAGCGCTCCAAGAGGCGTCGTGGTCAAAAGCAGGCGCAGCGTGATGTTGCCGATATCAACGATTGTCCAGGTAAAATCCTCGGCGCCGGCACTGAATATACGAACGGACTGGATAAAACACACTAACGTGCAAAGCAGCGTCAACAATCTGACGAGGAAACCAATCTTTCTCGGCAAGAACAGGAATATCAGGCCGGATATTAAAGGCACGAAAACTATCGCAGCTAAACCATTACTCAAACCTGAGGTCCTCCAACTTGAGTTTCGGCAATCCCAAATCGGTTGCGATTTTTTCAGTTCTCTGACGGCTCATTTTCAAAAGCTCGTCGAAAGCAAGCACGATGTTCTGACGTCTGTCCACAACAGCGAGCCGTTCCGTGCAACTGTAACACGGGTCAACAGCGGCCAAAGTGATTGTTACATCGGCGATATGCTGTCCGATGCACGAGGCCTTAAATGACGGCACGTTGACGAAGCTGGGCGCCCTTACCTTGTGTCTGACGGGCCGGTTACCTCCATCGCTGCGAACGTAGTGGAACGTTTCGCCCCTCGGAGCTTCCGCACGCCCGACCGCCTCGCCAGGCGGGATTTCCTTTACCTCGGTCTGAATTGGGCCGTCCGGAAGCTTGTTTGCGTCTAGCTTAATTATCTTGACAGACTC
>CAYUIL010000048.1:7657-12236 GCA_964444715.1 uncultured Pirellulales bacterium
TCTCAAGCAGGCGCACGACTACTTTCGCGAAGACGTCTCCTTCAGGTTGAACGATAACATTCCAGTCAAGGTCGTCATAGGCGGCGTATGGGTCGTCGCGCCGAACATCGATAGCAACTCCGCTGGCCCTGGCAGTCGGGCCTGTTACACAGTAACGTATGGCATCCTCTTTATTCAGAATACCAACGCCTTTCAGACGTGCATGCAAAACCGGGTCATCGAGGACCGCCTTTGTGAGCATATCAGTTTTTCTCTCGATGAGTTCCAATTCTTTAAGCAGCTTCGGCTTCATTTCGTCCGGGATGTCCTCCCGGCAGCCGCCGACTTTGACGTTTCCGTAGTTGTTTCGGTTGCCGGTTATCTCTTCGAGCAAATCCATCACCGGCTCGCGGTATCGCCAGGCCCACATAAAAACGGTGTCATAGCCGATAAAGTGCCCCGCCAATCCGGCCCAGAGGAGATGGCTGTGAATCCTTTCGAGTTCATTGACGATTGTTCGCACATACAGGGCGCGTTCAGGCGGCTTTACACCGGCAAGCTCTTCCACAGCATTAACGTAAGCGGTCGGGTGGGAGGCAGAACAAATGCCACAAATTCGTGAAACCAGGTACGGCACCTGGTCAAACTGCAACGACTCGCTGATTTTTTCTATGCCGCGATGGTTATAAGATATTCTCATATCAATATCTGTCACTTTTTCACCGTCGAGGGTCAGCTGGAAAAATTCCATCTCTTCCTGCAGCGGATGAAATGGTCCGACCGGAAGAATGGGTTTTGCCAGCGGAACGGTCCGCCGGGCGGGCGATTGCGACTGGACGGTCGGTCGCCTGGATGGCTGGCCGTCCGGTCGTTCCTCGGGCTTCGGTGCATTCTTCCTCAACGGGTACACGCCCTCGGGCCAGTCATCGGACAAAATCAGGCGCCTCATATCGGGATGATTGTTAAAGTTGATTCCCAATATGTCGTGTATTTCTCTTTCAATCCATTCGGCACCCGGTAAAAACGGTGCGATGGATTCAATCACGGGATTTTCGCGGTCGCGTATGAAGGCCTTCAGCGTGACCACACAGCCGATTTCATCATACGCATAATGATAGAGGACCTCAAAGCAATCATCGGAGTCAATTCCCGTGGCAATCACAAACCTCAGTGGCACTTCTTCGAACAGGAACTTGTTGACGGCACAGGCGTTTTCGGATTCGCACGAAAGCCATATTCTGTTGTCCGGCTTTTGCTCGATTGCCGTGAGCTTGTCCTTTATCTCTGCTAATTTCGTATTCAGTTCCTGTCGATTCATATTTACATCCCGCTATATAGCCGCCAATGCCTTTACCACCCCGGATATAATGGCTTCCGGCTTTGGGGGGCAGCCGGGCACGTAGACGATAATCGCATCAGGGTCAATTTCTCTGATTATTTTATCTACCGGCCCGACCATATGATAACCGTTGGTGAATATCCCTTTATCACAGGCACAGGCGCCGATTGCAAAGACAACACACGGTTTTGGGGTCTGGCGATACACTTCCCGCAGACGAGGGGCCGCCTGAGCGGTCACTCCGCCGGTCACCAGCAGCGCATCCGCGTGGCGGGGAGACCCAACCAGCTTGATGCCGAGTCTCTCAACGTCGAATCTCGGCGTCAGCAAATCGACAATCTCGATGTCGCAATTGTTGCACGCGCCGGTATTCACGTGAAAGACCCACGGAGATTTCTTTAACGCCTTTATCTTCCAGCTCATAATTCTGCCTTACAGCCAGCCGACGCCGTAGCTGTTGCCTGCTACGGCCAGAATAACCGCCAGCGCCGAAGTCAGACCACAATATACCCAGAAAAATTTCATCGCCTGGTCAATCCGCACACGCGGATTGGTGTTCTTGATAAGAATAATCAATACCAAAACCAGCACAAACTTGAGAACGCCCCAGAGTAACGGCATACCCGAATTGCCAAATCCTCCCATAAACACCGTCACTAAGAACAACGGCAGCGCCACCAGCATCATTGCCTGCACGATTTTCCACAAGGCCAGAAGCGTTCCCGAATATTCCATCAGCACGCCGCTGCCGATTTCGGTCTCGGCCTCGGCGATGTCGAACGGCACAAAGCCGAGCTTTGCCTGAATGCAGAGCAAGCTGACCAGAAAGGCCAGCATTCCCGAAATGCTCAATACCGGTGCGGACTGCGCAATTACGGCCAGGCTGAGCTGGCCGCCCGTTTTTATAATTACCACGACAAACGCCAATACCAGCGGCAGCTCGTAACCGATAACAAGCTTCATTTCCCTGCTTGTTCCAATGCCAGCGTGAGGGCTTGCGCTGGCGCTGCTGCCGAGAATCAACGCCAGTGAAGGCAGAATCATCAGGTAGATTGCCACGATTATGTCTCCGACAAACTCCGTCCGCCAGATTGCACCCCGCCACAGTATTGCCGACAGCAGTGTAATCCCCGCCAGGCCCACAACGGGAGCCGACGCGAAGATTGTCTTGTGCGCATCTTCAGGCACAAGGGTCTCTTTGCCCATCAATTTTGCTACGTCGAAGAACGGCTGGAAGAAAGGCGGACCGACTCGCCACTGGACGGCCGCGCTAACCTTTCGAACCACCCACGAGGCGATTAAACCAACGACCACCGTGAACACAAAGCCCGGAAATATCAAAACCCAAAACAAACTTTGCAAAACGTCAGCCATTCCTCACTTTCCCTGCGACATTTTCCCCTGCTGATTAACTTTTTGCCTAAGAAGCGGTTCCCACAGGACCCCGCCCGAAACCTTCACAACGATATCGTCGAAAACTTCCACGAAATCACCGCCTGCCGGTATGTCGATTTCTCCATAATCCACGCTCCCGTCGGTGCAGGTTACCACGCAAAGGGGCTTTTCGCCGGGTTCGAGCCGGCCCCTGCACAAGTCACAGACACTCGACGGGAAAGGTATCAGCTCATCGAAGACCGTTCCAAACGGGCAGGCAATTGCACAGCTTCCACAGCCGGTGCACAGCATATTGGCCCGCTTGAGAATCCCTGCGTCGTTTGTCTTGCTCGGTATCTTCTCGAGCGCCCCCACGGGACAAGCGGTTATACAGGGAGCAGCTTCACATCGTCTGCAAATCAGCGCAAAGCGAATCATTTCAAGCAGCGAATCAAACCCGCGGTTTTCGGGATGGTGCTTGTATGAGCATCTTATCCCGGATTCTTCCTGCACCCGGCATTTCGCCAAATCAATGATTAGCTTTCGTTTCATAATTCGCTACGTCGGCCCCTAATCCCATATATCAGGGTATCGTTTTATCTGCTCGTAGGTGAAGACGGGCCCATCTTTGCAGACATAGTATTTGCCAATCATACAGTGGCCGCACTTGCCCACGCCGCAGCTCATGTTTTTTTCCATCGAAAGATAAATGCTGCTGTCGGCAAATCCGAAATCGAGCAGCTTCAGCGTCGCATATTTCATCATAACAGGTGGCCCGCATACCACCGCCACGGCATTTTTCACATCCACGTCGTCGGGTCCGAGGATTGTGGTCACAACACCCACATTGCCTTTCCATTCGCCGTTTGCCGCATCCACGGTCAGCTTCATATCCACGCCTTTGATTCTTTGCCATTCGCCGAAAAGGGAGCGCTTATAAATGAAGTCATCGGGTGTTTTTGCACCATAGCGGCAAACGATTTTCTTGAAGTCGTTGCCCCTCGCGACAAGAGTCAGGAACAGAGACCTTATGGGAGCCAGGCCTACTCCGCCGCCTATTATGTAAATCTGCCTGCCAACGAAGCTGCTTACCGGGTAACCGCTGCCGTAGGGACCTCTTACGCCGACCATCTGACCTTTGCGGCACTTGTGGAGAAGGTTCGTCACACGACCGGCGTTCATAATGGTAATTTCCATCTTGTCGGTAACGGCGGGAGACGAAGATGGCGTAAAGGGGGCCTCGCCTTCGCCGGGCAGGGTCAGCTCCACGAATTGACCCGTGTCGAATTTGAATTTTCGCTCCGGCACGATTACAAAGGTCTTTATGCCCGGCGACTCATCTATGATGTCGGCGATTTGCCCCTTTATTGGCTGGTAAAGGTTTTGCATCATTTATATGTTCAGACCTTTTCCTTAAGCGACTGGTTTAGTTTCATTAACACCTCCCTCAGGTCCATTCCGCCCGCGTCGGCGTCAACGCATCTGCCGCAGCCAACGCACATATCAATGCCGTATCTGTCGAGAAAGTAAACGAATTTGTGCATCAGGCGATGCCTTAATCTGTCCCCGAGCACTTTCCGGGGATTTGCGCCGCCTGCTACCGCCGCGTAAGCCATCCTCATACAACTGTCCCACATCTTCATCTTCACGAAATAGCCCTTTTGTTTGGCGTCATCCAGATAGAAACAATGGCAGGTGGGACATACCCTTGTGCAGGCCTGGCACTCAATGCAGTTCTCGGCCTGTGAATCGAATATCTCGGAGTCGCTGCAGCTTTCGACGATGGATTTGATTGACCTGTCGAACGCCAGCCGTGAGTTTTGTTTGTCGAGCTGGCTGCGAACCTTTGCCCTGTTCTCGTCCCGTTCCAGGACCAGTTGTCTGGGT
>CAYUIL010000049.1:0-9410 GCA_964444715.1 uncultured Pirellulales bacterium
GTGCGGGGACATACCGATATTAGTGCAGTTGATGACAAGTTTTGCTTTTAATTTTCGCAGGTCGTCGAGGCCTGCGTAATCGCATTTGAACTCGGAGGCAAGTTTTTTGGCCCGTTCGACGGTGCGGTTGTAGATTATGATTTTGGCTTTCGCGTCGGCAAGGCCGGCAACAATTGCGCGTGCCACCCCCCCTGCCCCGATTACGGCGACGGGCATTTTCTTTAGGCCGGTGCGGTCGATGCCGAGTGCCGAGGTGATTGTGTCGAGTGCGGCTGCACAATCTGTGTTGTATGCCAACAGCCGTGACTCATGACCCGTGCCCCGTGACTCGTTGACGATTGTATTCGCGGCGCCGATTTTTTCGGCTAATGGGTCAACAACGCCTTTCCTCGACTTTACGTATTCAATCGCATTTTCCTTATGTGGGATGGTTACGGAAAAGCCGCGGAAATCGAGCCAGGGGCGAGACAGGATATTATCCATAAAGGTATTGAATTCATCTTGCCCCCCTGCCACTAACAAAGGCACATAAACTTTGTTCAAGCCGGCTTCGGCGAAGCAGGCGTTGTGAATAGCAGGGCTGAGTGAATGGGCAACCGGCGAGCCAACGACGCCATAAAGTTCCGTTTGAGCGTTTATAGAGTCCCAGCGGTATAGGTTTTTCAGTTTGGCGACTGTCGGCTGGCCAGGCGCGGTCGCGGTCTTCTCGTCGATACTTGCGAAGGTAACAAAACCGCCAAGTTTTTTTGCCAGCACCCTCGTAATAAAGCCCGGCTCATCCATACAAAAGGCAATAACGTTCTCTTTTCGCTCGCGCAGCAAATCCAGAATATCGAAGCAGTCATTAATGTGATGAGCAGAATAGACCAGTTTCGGGATTGCACCGGACCGAGCGTTGACAATCTCCCAGTAAAACCTGGCGATGTTCTTGAACTTTGTCTGGAAGTTGTGGGCCGAGAGAATCAGGCGGGTGTTTGCCCCCGTCGAAAGCGCAAGTGAGATTTTACCACTAATCGCCTCAGACAAAAAATTCTCATATTCGACGTCAACAAAATCAGCGTCGGCGCGAACGGCGGCGGCAAGCACGCTGGCCCGCAGCTCGTTGGCGTGGCGCAATGCGCCGCCCTGATGATAATCCCGGCAGGTTACGATGATGGGAAGCGACGGGGCAAGCTGCCTGGCGGCGTTGATGACCCGCAGGGCGAGGTCAACGGACAAATGCACAAGATAATCGGTGCGAAGCTCGAGCATTTCGGCGCCGGCGGCAACAGCGGCCTTTATCTGCTCCTCGGCTTCGTTAAGGTGCTTCGCTGCAATCGGAACTGCTAAGTAAGTCATTTGATATTATCTTTCGGTAAATTCGTTCGAGGAAAATAATACGAGATAATGCATGCAATTTCAATGAGACGTTGCGTATTCTTTTCTGGCTTGTGCTCTTGTGACTTGTGCTCTTGTAATCTCGCCGAAGGCGGATTACCTGAAGCGTTTTGCCATTTCGGCAAGCTGTTTCAGTTCGGCGATGGGTAGCGGAAGTGACTGCTGAGCGGCGTTTGGCTGGTCGTCCGTCTCACGTGCAACGGCGCCTGCCCGGTTGCCGCGGGCAAGTGTTTCTTCGAGTCGGCTCAGCCGGGCCTTGAGGACCTTAAGCTCACTGTTATGCTGTTGAATCATATTTCGAATCTGGACGAGGCGGGAAAGGTCAGCCAGCTTTTGATGATGACCGGCAAGGCGGTCAGCGGGTGCGGTTCGCGAAACCGGATGTTTGTGTCCAAAAGCACCTATAAACGACATAGCGTAAATCCTTTCGATAACCCTCTTTAATCTTAATCTCGCAATTTCAGTGTTTGTCTGCTAAGACCCCCGTATTTTGTATATGATGTATTTTAGCATACCCGTTGTTAAAATTCAAGCAAAGGCCGGACGGAAGGCGTATTACGGCTGTCGAACGCACGATACGCTGGCTATTATAGGCCCCTGTCAGAAAATTTTCCGGTCACGAGCCGGCGAAGAAGCAACGAGATAGGTGATATGCGCGGACTGTCAAATTGAGAAAAATATGAGAGGAACCCTGGCAGCCGGAGTATTAACGGTTAAATCCCGACACGTGCGGAGGATTTCTCCTGCCATACCTGGGTATCTCTCTCGGTGACTTGTGGGATATTTCAGTAATCCTGAACTTCGGCTTTGGCCGGTGTTTGGGTCGCGGCTGTGCAGAAGGTTGTTGTTTAGCGGATTGTTTCGCCTCTTTTTCCAACGACAAAGCGCGTGCGCAGACCTGACGTGTGTTCACATTGGTGTGCTTAAGCCCCTCTCCCAGCAGGCCCATTGCCTGTTTCCTCATTCTGCCGCGCATCTTGCGCAGCCCGTATGCGGCTGCTCCCTTTGTGGTCCTGGAGGCATTGCCTAACAGCGCCTCCCTAAGGATTTCAAAGCCGTCCTCCTGCATCCAGGACAGATTTAATGCGGCGTGCCGGGCGGCGGAAGGATTGTCGCAATAAACCTTCTCCCGCAGCCGCTCAAGTAATTCTATGGCCTCCTGGTTCTTTTCCCGACCACTGGGCACCCGTTTTTTCAGCTTCATAAGCCCACCCCTTATTGAATCGGCAAGTATATACCAGTTTCTTGAAAAAGACCGCTTTTGTCAAGGGCTTTTTGGCATCCTGATGGTTCCATTATACCCCGGCAACCCCTCGAAAAAAAACAAAAAAGCGTCCCCCTGAGCCAATTCGCAGGTGGAACTCCTAACGCCGTGCCTCGACAAACTTGATAATCGCATAAATGCTGCGACAATAGGGAACCTCGATACGGTATTTATCGGCCAAAACCAATACTGCGCCGGTGAGAGCATCAATTTCGGTCTTTTTCCCTACTGCAATATCTTGCAAAGTCGACGATTTGTGGCTGGCGGTGTCGGGGACAAGCTTGTCGTAAAAAACCTTCAGAAAGCCATCGGCTGACTGCCAGCGGGTTTGAAATCCGGCTGCGGCCATAACAACAAAGACCTCCTCAACAATACGGTTCATCAAATCCCTGCTGTAAGGATTTTCAGCCAGCGCGCCGTATGGGACATCGAGAATGGCGCCAAGCGGATTAAGCGCACAGTTATAAAGCATCTTCGCCCAGAGGTCTTTTTCAATATCAGGGACAGTCACACACGGGATGCCCCCTTCGGCAATTGCCTTTGCTAACGGCTCCACACACGCGACGTTGCAGCCGAAAAGCGAGCCGATATGAATCGCGTCGGCGTGGACCGTTATCTCAACCTCATTCGGCTTTCGCCTCGAAAAACCCGTAATCACACGCGCACTATAAATTTGCTCTTTCGGAAATTGACCTGCGAACTTCTCAGCGTTGCCCCAGCCGTTTTGACAAAGAACAATTTTCGTATCTTGGCCGAAAAATCCCGGATGCCGCGAAAGGTCCTCCGCGGCGGCTGCCGAATCGAACGACTTCGTGCAAACTAAGATAAAATCAAAGGCGCCATTGCGAATTTCGTCGAGCGATTGATAGGCAGCAAATAAATTCGGCCCGGCGTGAAAAGAGCCGAATATGCCGCTCCTGCTCAAACCCCCCTGTTGCAGTGCGCGGACAGTGTCCGGCCTTGCGACAAGACAAACCTCCGCCTGCGATTTCAACAGACAGCTTGCCAGACCCAAACCCACCGCACCGGCGCCGTAAATCAGGACTTCCATAATGGCAAAGATTATAAGACAGCACTGTATAAGAGCAACTCCGTATTTTATTATTGATTACTTGTCCGGCGTAGTCTTGACGAAGTCGGATTAATGATTGATTATTGATGATTGAAAACAAAGGCCTATTTGAATAGCAGGTGAACTTAAAGTGGATTTGTTAAAAGGACATCAGGTTATCTTTCGCTCTCTGCGATACAGGAACTATCGCCTTTTCTTCACCGGCCAAATCATCTCACTGACAGGGACCTGGATGCAGCAAATAGCGCTGCCCTGGCTGGTCTACTGCCTTACCGGCTCGGCGTTCCTGCTGGGCGTGGTGGGTTTCTCAAGCCAGATTCCTGCCCTTTTTCTGGCCCCTTTCGCCGGCGTGCTGTCCGACCGATGGAACCGCTATTACATCCTGGTTACAACTCAGACGCTGGCTATGATACAGGCCTTCTTACTCGGCTTTTTGTTTTTCACCGGGACTATACAGGTCTGGCAAATCATACTTTTGGCCATATTCCTCGGCCTCATCAACTCCTTCGATATGCCGACCCGCCAGGCCTTTGTTGTTCAAATGGTCGAAAACAGAGAGGACTTAAGCAACGCCATCGCGTTAAACTCTACGATGTTCAATAGTGCCCGCCTCATCGGCCCCACCATAGCGGGCGTGATAATCGCCGCCACCAATGAGGGCGTCTGCTTCATCCTTAACGGCATCAGTTTCCTCTTTGTTATCGCGTCCCTGTTGATGATGAAAATTAGTCCCCAGGAAGCAAAGCCCCGCAATACCCACGTCCTCCACGAGCTGAAGGAAGGACTTTCTTACGCCCTCGGTTCTACCCCGATAAGGCATATTATGCTGCTGCTGGCGCTGGTGAGTTTGGTGGGAATGCCATATACCATTCTTATGCCCGTTTTTGCCCGCAAAATACTTGGTGGTGGACCTCACACGCTTGGTTTTCTTATGGCTGCCTCAGGCATAGGCGCCTTGACGGGCTCCATTTATCTTGCGTCTAAAAAAAACGTGCGGGGGCTTGTGAGAATCATTCCCTTGTCCACTGCCACCTTCGGCATCGGACTCATTGCGTTTTCATTGTCGCGCCTGTTGTGGCTTTCCCTGCCATTGATGTTTGTAACGGGTCTTGGAATAATAATGCAAATGGCCGCCTGCAACACAATTATACAAACCATTGTTGATGACGACAAACGTGGCCGCGTTATGAGCTTCTATGTGATGGCCTTCATAGGCACCGCGCCATTCGGCAGCTTGTTGGCCGGCACCCTTGCAAGCAAATTCGGTGCGCCGCATACCTTGTTGGCAGGCGGCATACTGTGTTTCCTCGGGGCCGTCATATTCGCACGCAAGCTTCCTGCCTTGAGAAAAACGATTCGCCCGATATACGTCAAGCTGGGTATCATTTCGGAAGTGTCTTCAGGAATCCAGGCGGCTGCAAACCTGACCGCCCCGCCGGAAAGATAGAAGATTGCCGAAGGATACGTCGCTTCGGGAAAATCCTTACAAAAAAAATTTAGAAAGTTGCATCGACCGGCCAATAAAGATAAACTAACGGAACTGGGCTAACGTGATGAGGGTTTAGAAAGGCATGAAAGGAGTATGTCGGACTTGCCAAAGACGCAGTGTGCAGTGCAGTTGGTGGCGGCAAATGAGCTTGTCCTGAACAAATCGAAACCGCTTGTCTCTCCGGGGCGACATCAGATTCTATGTCGAGTGGAGGCGGTCGGCCTGTGTTTCAGCGATATGAAGCTGGTCAAGCAGTTTTCGACCCATCCCCGCAAGACCGAGATAATAAGCGGAATAGCCCCGACGATACTCCGGGAGATTGGCAGCTATGTCCCGGGGGATAAGCCGGCCGTGCCGGGCCATGAGACGGTAGTAAAGGTGGAGGCGGTCGGCGAAGGGGTAAAGCGATTCAAGGCCGGCCAGCGATATCTTGTCGAGACCGACTACCGCTGGCTGCCGACGGCGCAATCCTGCAGCGCCATCGGGTACAACTTTGAGGGCGCCCTGCAGGAATACGTGCTGATGGATGAGAGGATTATCACATCGCCGCAAGGCGAGTCGATGCTTATACCCGTGCCGGAGCAGTTGAACGCATCGGCCGTTGCGTTGATAGAGCCGTGGGCGTGTGTGGAGAACGCATACGCCAGCGGAGAAAGACAGCAGATTAAACAGGGCGGCGATATGCTGATTGCCGCCGACGTGGTGACGACTGTCGGCGACCTTACGGAGCTATTCAAACAATACGGCCAGCCGGGCAAAATAATATGGGCCTCGCAGTACAGGCCGCCCGAGGTCGCGGGCGTCGTTATGGAACCGTGCCCCGACATCCAGCGGCTCACCGATGCAAGTTTCGACGACGTGATTTACCTCGGCTGCAACCCCGACAGGGTCGAGGCGTTGTTTCCCAAGGTCGGCCCGCAGGGACTTTTCAATATCGTCCTGTGCGGCGAAAGGTTCGGAAGGGACATCGTTACCCCGGTCGGTCGCCTGCATTACAGCGGCGTTCGGATAACGGGCACCATCGGCTATGCGCCCGCCGACTCGATGAAACACATCCCCGCCACCGGCGAAATTCGCAAAGGCGACAAGATAAACGTCATCGGCGCCGCCGGCCCGATGGGGACAATGCACGTCATTCGCAACATCTCTCAGGGCGTCGAAGGCATAAGCATATTTGCAGGCGACATCGACGAAAACCGGCTGGCGGTCCTGTATCAGGTGGCAGAGCCGCTGGCCAGGGCAAAAGGCATCGCGTTCAGGCAATATAACCCGGCAAAGGACAGAATTCCGGAGCCGCTCGACTATGTAGTGATTATGGCACCTGTGCCGGAACTGGTGGCAACCTCGGTGCGAAGCGCCGCAAAACGCGCAATAATCAATATCTTCGCGGGGATACCGGCAACGACTACGGCCAAGATAGACCTCGATACGTATATCGAAAGGCAATTGTATTTCATCGGGACAAGCGGCTCAGTGTTGGAGGATATGAAACGCGTGCTGGCGCAGGTGGAGTCCGGCCGGCTGGACACAAACGTCTCGGTGGCGGCGGTCTGCGGCCTTGACGGCGCCTGCGACGGAATACGGGCAATAGAAAACAGGCAAACCGCCGGCAAAATTATCGTTTACCCCGCCTGCAAGGGGCTGGGATTTACTCCGCTGGCCAAACTCGGCGAGAATATGCCCGACGTCGCCGCCTGCCTGAACAACGGGCTGTGGACGGCACAGGCCGAGCAGAAACTCCTGCAACGATACTCCGTCTCTTCAATTTAGCCCCACAAATTATTCGGGGGTTGTTCTTTTCGCTCACTCTGTAAAGTTTAACCGTGCAAACTCCCCATAGTGCTTCTTCGCGGCTCTGTCTCGGGCCCTGGCTGCCTCGATTTCGCTGTCAAAATATCCAAGCCATATTCTTTTCCCGTGATGCTCCATACGGGCAGCCCAGTGCCCTTTTCTCTTGTCAAAATGAACCCCTATGAATCTCGATGAGGTATTTTTTCTCTTTCGGCAGTTCCACACATTCTGAGATTTCGTCGCCAAACGAAGATTGGCCCTGCGGTTATCCAACGAATCACCGTTTTCGTGGTCAACGATGCGTCTTTTAGGGGCATTCATAATCTCTCTGTGCAAGGAGAGTGGTTTGAATTTCCTCTTAGAGACCCTGAAGCTCCTGGCGGCGTAGAATTTTCCTCTGTGACCATAGACATACCATTTGAAATGGCCAAGGCGGCAGTAATCCTGCTGGTCAAGAATCGTCCATTCGCCTTCGCCGAGATAAATTCGGCGGAAGTAGTAACCATATTTGTATTTTCGATAAAGCATCACCGGCCAAATGCATATACGGTCAAGCCATTTTGGAATCCAGATTGTTAAGTTGACCTTCATAATCCTCTCCCTTTCTACCACCCCCTGCCTAAGACCTACAGGGGCAGGCAAGGCACAAAGACACTAAGTTTTCTGTTTTAGTTACAATCCGAAATGGAACTTCTGTCCCTGTTACCTTGCCTAATCTTGGCGTGATACTTGCCCTGTCTTGGGCTGTTACCCACCTGCGGCGGGTAAACCTTTGCGGCTCTCCGCTCCCTTGCACATCTGTGCGAACTACCTACTGGCTCTGCCAGTGCGGGCTTGCCTCGGCGTAGCCGGAAGCGAAGCCGGGTCGGTATTATACCAAATTCAACGCCAGAGTTCAATAATTATCTAACAATTCTAGTCGCTGATTACGCAGATTTATATGGATTATAACTGCCTATGGACGCTGAGGTTAGGATGATTTTGGCCGCAAAGGCGCAAAGGGATTGATTATTGATAATTGATAATTGATGATTTTGGGATGCCCGCCTCGGCGGAGCCGAAGGCGAAGACGGGCGGTTTCAACCTGAGGCGGATGTGGATAGGGCTTATACTGCTCTGGTTGGCCGTTGGCAAACATATCGCTCTAAGAAAAGGATTTGATTAAGAAACGGCAATATGCTACGCTATAACCGGTATAAGAACTTAGCTGGGGGATGGTAAAATAGAGATTGGTAAAATGGGAAATGTTCGTAGTTTGGTGTACATTTTTTTATCAATCATAGTCGTCGCGACCAGCAATACTCAGGGGCAGCTAAGTAAAAAAGAAATCGAAGAACTGAAGGAGCGAGGAAAAAGGGAGGGCTGGACTTTTGAAATCGGTGAAAACTCCGCAACGAAGTATTCTCTTGACGAGCTCTGCGGCAATATAGAACCTAATTATCCGGCACCAACCACGTCTTCCGGATTGGTGTTTGAGCAGCCGTTAGACCTGCCTGAATCATTTAACTGGTGTGAAATCGCGGGTTGCCCGCCTGTAAGGAGTCAAGGGGGCTGTGGTTCCTGCTGGGCCTTCGCCACCGTTGGTGTTCTCGAATGCGACATTATGATACAGGACGGCGTAGAAAGGGACCTTTCCGAACAATGGCTTGTAAGCTGCAATACGAACAACTACGGCTGTAGCGGGGGGGCGGCATACGAAGCTTTTCAGTACTTTATAGTGGGAGTACCATATAGCGATATATGCGGAGACAAAGGAGCCGTGCTGGAAGAGGGCTTTCCATATGTGCAGGAAAAGGTCCCCTGTGCATGTCCTTATAAACATTATTATTATGCAGATTCAATGAAATTGATTAGCGCACCGGATATAAACACCCTGAAACAGACTATTATGACCTATGGTCCAGTTTATAACTCGGTATATGTCAGCTATTCATTTCAATATTACATCGGTGGAGTATTCAATGATTGTGGTTCCGTCGCTGCCAATCACGCAGTTGTCATTGTCGGTTGGGACGATGACCCGCCGGATGCCGGTCCCGATTGTCCAGGGGTCTGGATAATTCGAAACAGCTGGGGAGCCGGCTGGGGAGAAGATGGTTATATGAGAATCGAATATGGATGTAATGGAATCGGTGGCAGTTCTTATTATTTTGTTTATAATCCGAGAGATTTTGTTGTTTCACCCTTAAGGGAATCGACATTTTTTGCAGAACAGGGCGGGGATTTCAATCCACGCTTTGTTGAATATACAGTCATAAATAACAATGGCATTGACGATGTAAACTGGACAATTGCCCATAATGAATCGTGGCTTTCTGTGGTGCCTGATAACGGAATTCTCGGCCCCGTCAGCGAAACCACTGTGCAGGTGTTCATCAACTCTGAGGCCGATTCTATGCCGCCGGGCAATTACAGCG
>CAYUIL010000049.1:9420-12226 GCA_964444715.1 uncultured Pirellulales bacterium
CGATATACTCACATTTTCAGGTTCAAGCGGACAAGTGTATCAGGAAAATGTGGACCTGGCCATACAATCACTGGATTACTTCACGGAGAAAATGCCTGATAATCAAAGGCTTTTAAGTTACCAGATGTTCACTCTTAAACCGTATGACTGTCCGTCTTCTTATACGGCATGCACAAAACGGGCTTTTGCATTTCCTACTGACCCGACCGGGGGAACCGTCCTTACTCTGGGCGATGACGATTATGTACAGGTTAATTTGACAGGCGGAAAACAGGTGAAACTATACGGTCAAAGCTACGATTCCTTCTACGTCGGAAGCAATGGATACATTACTTTTGACCAGGGTGACACCACTGATGACAGGTTAATCAGTGAACATTTTCGACTTAAGCGTATATCGGCTCTGTTAGAGGAACTTGACCCCAGCAGCGGAGGGATTGTAAGTTACAAGCAACTGGATGACCGTGTAGCTGTCACGTTTGAAAACGTTGCTCCTTTTTCCAATAGTTTCCAAATAGAGATGTTCTACTCCGGCGTTATTCGCATTACCTGGCTGTATATATTTGTTCGGTGGCCCGTCATTGGTATATCAAATGGGCAGGGAACACCCGTAGGATTTGCTGAAAGTGATATATCAGAATATCAGATTTCCAATGCCGACATATATAATGACTGTGTTGTAGATTTCCTGGACTATGCGGCTTTTAGCGCAGCATGGCTGACTACTCCGGCTGATGCATCATGGAATGTTGAGTGTGAATTTTTAGTTCCTGCTGATGGGCTGATTGATATATACGATTTTCAAGTATTAGCTTATGACTGGTTAGCGGGAAAATAACGAAATTTGGAATCCGCTATCCGCTGTTTTCGAGTCACGGGCCACGGCCGCTATGGGCCGGGTGTCAACCACTGGGAAGCCAAGACAGCAAAATCCACTAAGTCAATAATGCCGTCTCTGTTGAGGTCGGCACTCGCTTTTCTCACATGGCAGCGGATATTGATTGTCCCATCCTCGCAATTCACCGCCATAGCTGTGTCGCAGACCATACCGGGTGGGCAATCCCCCTCACAGGTGGGCCAGGGCCTGCCCGTTTCCATGCGTGTTGTTTCGGTGGTTGTGCCGGAGTAGCCATCGAGTTGACTGCCGGGACAGCCCGCAAAGTCAATCTGATAAGTGATGTCGAAGAAGCTGTCGACGGCAAAGTCGCCTGTAGGCAGACGAGTCAATATGGTCTGTCCATCGTTATCGGGGCCATAATCGAAGTATGAGCCGCCCCTGATACGGAAGACGCAGAAATCCGGGTCGCCGAAGATCTCGCCGGAGAGACGGTAGATTCTGTTGGCGAATGTCTGGACGGGGTCGCCGGGATTTCTTGGGCCGGTATGCATCTCGCCGAAAACAGGCACCCACAACGTGCGAACGAGACCTTCTAAATCACCGGTTCCGGTGACGTGCAGTTCGAGAGTTGATTCAAAACAGTCTCCATGGCCGCCGAGCGTGCCGCCGGCTGTCTCGCACTCGGC
This sequence comes from uncultured Pirellulales bacterium, assembly GCA_964444715.1. Classification (GTDB taxonomy): domain Bacteria; phylum Planctomycetota; class Phycisphaerae; order Sedimentisphaerales; family Anaerobacaceae; genus Fen-1362. The sequence goes on from CAYUIL010000049.1 coordinate 10,945, forward strand.
CGCGGAAAGAGACAATGAGCACAACGAACAGGATGCCGGACCGTCGCAGCAGACAAAATCCCTGAGGATTCCGTCCATCTCAATGGTAGTCCCGACGGGCAGACCATCGATAATCTTAAACGGTTCGCTGGGGGTAACGTATTCGCAGCCGATTGGCGGCAACGTGACGGTCCCTGTGCCGTTGTCAGGTAAGAGGCAGCTATTAGCCGGAGCAAAACCGGCCAAATCTATATGGCAGTCATTGGGCTCGCCACAGGCACAGTCAAGCACTATTGTCTCCCCGGTATTGGGGTCATAGTTGATGTGTACGGGCTGGCACTTCTGACCAATACCCAGGCACGCCGTCGGGTCACAAGCGCTGCCATCCGGTTTCGGCTGACACTGCGCGAAGCCCATTTCCATGCGTGTTGTTTCAGTGGTTGTGCCGGAGAAGCCATCGAGGGGACTGCCGGGACAGCCCGCAAAGTCAATCTGATAAGTGATGTCGAAGAAACTGTCGACGGCGAAGTCGCCTGAGGGCAGCTCTGTCAGCACGGTCTGTCCGTTGTTATCGGGGCCATAGTCGAAGTATGAACCACCCCTGATGCGGAATTCACAGAAATCCGGGTCGCCGAATATCTCTCCGGAGAGACGATAGATTCTGTTGGCAAATGTCTGGACGGGGTCGCCGGGATTTCTTGGGCCTGTATGCATCTCGCCAAAAACAGGCACCCACAATGTGCGAACGAGACCTTCTAAGTCCCCGGTTCCTGTGACGTGCAATTCGAGTGTCGCCACGAAGCAGTGTCCATCACCGCTCAGAGTGCCGCCGCTCGTTTCACATTCGCCTGCAGAAAGAGTCAGCGAACAGGTTGAACAGGAAGCCGGACCGTCGCAGCAGATAAAATCCTTGAGGATTCCGTCCATCTCGATGGTAGTCCCGACGGGCAGACCAACGATAATCTTGAAGGGCTCGTCGGGGGTAATATACTTGCAGCCGATTGGCGGCAATGTAGCTGTGCCCGTGCCATTGTCAGGTTGAACACATGACTCAGCAGCAAAGGCGGCGGCTGATGCGAGCACAAACACTACCACAACTAATATTGGAACTAGTGATTTTAATTTGGTCGACGTGTACATAATTTCCTCCTTATCATTGCTTCCCACACTACCACGAGTAACCACAGGAAGCCGGTTACATTACATATCGTATTATATCTTATGAATCCACCAAAATGCAAGAGAAAAAATACGACTTAACATCTACGATTCCATATCCGCCGGCTCGAAACGCATCTACCTA
>CAYUIL010000050.1:0-12144 GCA_964444715.1 uncultured Pirellulales bacterium
GTCTCAGAGGCCAGTTCAAGTTACGCTCCCGACTACAGAACGTTGCTGGGCGCGATGTCTATGTTTTCGGTCTTGCTCGGCACAATTACGCCGGCTATCGGCACCTCGAGACTAATCAGTGCGTCGTATATGGTCTTTGTGAAGGACTCGGGGTCGCAGCCCAACCCGAGCGTTGCATGCCCCTGAGGGTCAAGGTCCACCACGAGGACCTTTTTACCCTTGCGCGCAAATGCAGCCGCGAGATTAACCGCCGTGGTCGTCTTCCCGCATCCGCCTTTCTGATTTGCTATTGCAATTACTCTCATTTTTTATATCTAAGAGCCGGTCACAAATTCCACTTAGCCCTCCGGTCGTTTTTTAACAAAGACCGAAAGGTCCATATCCACCTTGTGCGAGGCCCCGCCCTGTTCTCCGTGCGACACCCTGAACTTGTCGACGAAAATCACGGGCCGATGCCTTTCGAGGGCGTTTAAGAAGGCCGCAAACTGTCTGAAATTCGACGCAAACGCGATTTCAATACGGTTTTCCTGCAGATATTTGGGGCCGAACGGGTCTGAGTCCTTGGACCGTTCGGGAGTCTTGATGGTAAAGCCACCGACCTGCTTATCGGCGGCGATGCGACTGATGTCGAAGGTCAGGTTGGCCGATTCTTCGAACTCAACGGCATAGTTGCTTAATTTGCTTTTCAAAACCTCGACCTCGTTGGCCAGTTTCTTTTTGTTGTCTTCCTGAGCAGCACTAACCGCTGCATCATACATCCGCTGCTTTTCAACCAATTCCCTCGCAAGCTGGGCCTTGACTTTTAGCCGCGGGAAAATGACGAGGACATAAGCGAGCACAAGCAGCACAAGGAATGCCGCCCAAACCACACTCATCATCAAAATGTACTTTTTATAAGTACGCATAAGCACTCACTACAATTCCGGTTTGAAAACACATTCCATGTCATAGCAGACAACATCATGACCATCGAGCGTCTCGTGTCCCTGCGAGGCAATGACGACGTCTTCGAGCATCTGCCCGAGGACCTTTGAGGCCCGCAGGCGGTCACGGAAGGCCCTGACCTCGAGGTCGCAATTGTAGCTTGGATTCCCGTTGACCCGCATTTTCAAGGTTCTGACGGGAACGCTGGTATCAACTTTCTTCTCGGGGTCGCCTTTGACGGCGACCTTGCGTCTTATCGAGTGCTGCTTTACCTCAAGGCTGGTAAGGACCACCGAATCGGGGAGGTTCTCCGCCAGCGTTACCAGGACGGGCGACCACTGAATATGCCTGCGGATTGAGGTGGACACATCCATCAGACAACTGTTGATGGCGGATTTATCTTTTTCGCAGGATTCCTTGAGCTTTAAGGCGTCGGCCAGGCGCCGTGTTTGCGCCTCGAAGGTGGCGACTTTTTGCTTTTGAATCGATATGATAACTCCATTGCGGACATGGTAGCCGACCATCAGTATCGCCACGAGCACAGGGACAGTGAAGGTGGTGACAAAAATGGCGACGCCCTGCGGCCTGGTTCTGACCGGAAGACCCTGTCCTTTTAGCAGATCGATTGTAAACATATCAGACCGACCTCATCGCGAGCCCTGCAGCGACTGCCATTGCCGGGCCGTTTACCTGAATGACGTCCAGACACTGCCGCCCCACGCTGCACCGCATCGTATCGAAGGGGTTCCAAAGAATCGCCCTTATGGGCAGTTGCCTATTTAGTATATCCACAAATTCTTTGACCATTCCAAAGCCGCCGCACACCAATATCTGCTCAACAGGCGAGGTTTTTTCCTGGGCGCTGTGGTATCGCAGGGTTTCGGCGACGTCACTGACAAGTTTCTGACAGGCCTTTTCCAAACTGGGTCGAAGATTCTCGGGTGGTATCGTCGGCCTGATGGAACCGTAGATATCCTTCTTGACGATTTCGGGCGACACGCTGTTTTCGTGCGCGATCTGGGCGACAATGTCATTGCCCGCATAAGGCACAGTGCGCACAAACGGGAGATTGGCTTCGCTCATCACCGCCAGTATTGTGCAGGACGCCCCGACATCAAGGATTGCCGACGTGCTCATCCTGCTGCCGTCTTTTTTGCTTTCGCCGAGGCAATTGAGAAGCGCCAGTCCATCGACATCCATCAGCACACAATTCAAAGAGCATTTTTCCACAATGCGGACCTTGCGCTGTATGACCTGGTTGGTGGCGGCCACAATGATACCAACGGCGGCGTTGTCCATTCCGCTGCTTTGTACGAGCTGATATTCGACCACACCGTCATCTATGTTGAAGGGGCAGACCTGCGACGCTTCCAGCCGGACCGCTCCTTCAAGCTCCGCGGGCTGCAACGGGGGGAAATTAAAATGCCGCACGGCAACATCCGGCCCCGAGACGCTGCATACGGCCCATCGCGCATGGGTTCTGGCAGAGGCCATACACCTTTGCACCGCCTTGACGGTGTTGGCCTCTCTTGCGGCAATGTCACCGTCCGCCTGCTCAATGCCGCTTATGCTGGCTGCGACAACGGAGAAGCCACCATTGTCTCTGGCGAGCTGAACCATCCTCACCGAGGACGAGCCGATGTCCAGCCCCAGCACATCATCCTGGGTAAAGCCGAGAAGTCGTTTCCATTGAGACCTCATAGCGTTTTCAGACCAGCCCTTTCTTTGGCCAAACAGCGTAAAGACAAGGCCATCAACATAACTGCCAATGTGATTCAATATCAAACACCACCCCTTCATCGGCTTAACAAAGAGTGGGTTTTATGTAGAAATTGCAACAAGCGGGTAACGCGGTATCGGGGGCGTTGAATTACAGCCGGGCGTCCTATAAGTAACGGCAAGGGCCGCCGCAAAGACGGTTTTAGGGCCTCTTCAGGGTACGGGGCAGCTACCTGGCAAAGTTGCGACATAATCGGTGCAAACATCTCTATAAAACTAAATGTCTCAAACCACAATTATAGGCCGTTGTGTGCCATTGCCAACGGCAATGCACGGGGTGATTTACCTCAGGGCCGCAAAGGCCCGGACTCGAAAAGGATACCTGCAAATTTTGCCCCCCTGCGTTCAAAAACAGCACTTGTAAAGCATATGAAATAAAGACAACGAGGGCAAACTATGAGGGAATGGATGATATTGGTAATTGATAATTGATTATTGATTATTGATTATTGATGATTACAGATGCCATTGGCGAATTATCAATCATCAATAATCAATAAAAAAGGGTCAGGGTATTTCGGTGAAGACACCGGCGCTATCGAGGGTCATCTGCCGCGGAGTAGAGGGCGGGTTGCCGCTGTTTGACTTTGTGGCATCCACCGTGATAAGGTAATCACCATTTTTTGAGAACTGTATTGAGAAACAGTCATCGGTGAAGTATTTTCCGTCGAGGTCGCCATCATCAAAGCCGATAGCTTTAATGGCACCCGGTCCATTTATACTCGCGTAGTTGAACGTCGGGCCTTTCTCAGCGCAGAATGTGCGGGCTGCCGTGCAAACACTGCCGGCAACCGCCTTGCCCTCCGACCACTTGGAGGCGTCAGCCCGGCCTTTCATATATGGAATCGCCACGGCAGACAAAACACCGATAACAAAGAGAATAACCACCAGGTCAATAATTGAAAGACCCTTCTTCCATTTGCCGCAATCAGACGCCATACAATCTGCCTCTCTTCAAACACCGAGGATATTAGCTTCAAGGCCACCCCGCCTTTTAACCAAACAAGAACACCCGCAAACTTGTGCAGGCCGAGCTGACATTACATTAGAGGACTAAATACCCCGGCCTGGTCCAGCTTCACTGTCGGAGGCACCACCGGTCTGTCGGCGGTTCCAAGGGCTGCGGTGACGGTAATCTCATACTTGTCGTAGCCGGTGAACACAATCCCGTAGCACTCCTCAAGGAAGTACTTACCGTCGAGGTCGCTTGGGTTTCCAGCGGTGTGGGTGGGACAAGCGCGAAGGTCGAAGCCGAGGTCACAAAGCGTTGTGCCCGGGTAGGTATAACCTGGCCCATGCTCCGCGCAAAACGCACGGGCGGCTGTGCGGATACTGCCGGCAGCGGACCTGCCTTCCGACCATTTGGAGGCATCGACCCGACCCCTCATATATGAAATCGCCACGGCAGACAAGATACCGATGATAAAGATGACAACCATCAGCTCAATGAGCGTGAAACCCCTTTTCAGTTTGGAGTTATTGAATATCATAGCAGTCTACCTCCACGCAAACATCCAATCCATTCTTCGCCCCTGCGTCTTCTTGACGAAGACAAGAGCGGGGGCTACGGAGGACAAAGGTGGGGGCCTTTAAGGCCCCCACCTTTTAACCTCGCAAGTAAACTGGCAAACTTAGATAGACCAACCCGAGATTACGGAGGAGTAAATACCCCGGCCTGGTCCAGCTTCACTGTCGGAGGCACCGCCGGTTTGTCGGCGGTTCCAAGGGATGCGGTGACGGTAATCTCATACGCGTCGTAGCCGGTGAACACAATCCCGTAGCACTCCTCAAGGAAGTACTTACCGTCGAGGTCGCTTGGGTTGCCGGCGGTGTGGGTGGGACAGGCGCGGAGGTCGAAGCCGAGGTCACAAAGCGTTGTGCCCGGGTAGGTAAAACCTGGGCCGTGCTCCGCACCGAACGCACGAGCGGCGGTGCGGATAGTGCCGGCAGCCGACCTGCCTTCCGACCACTTGGCTGCGTCAATACGGCCACGCATAATGGGTATGGCGACCGCAGCCAGGATGCCGACGATGAACACAACCACCATCAGCTCGATAAGTGTGAAACCTTTTCTGCTAATCATTTTGTTTTCTCCTAAAAAAACGGTTAATTACAAACTTCCGACTTGTTACATTGCAAATCGGCCAAATTTTATGGTGACTTTACCTGGCTCCCATCGAGAATATCGGCAGATACAGCGCCAGGATAACAATCAATACAATTCCTCCAACCGTTACAATCATTATAGGTTCAAGCAGGCCGAGCACTGTGCTTATTGTTGCGTCGACCTTTCGTTCGTAATAATCGCTGGTTCGCTCCAGGACCTGCGGCAACGAGCCGCTTTCCTCGCCGACCTGAATCATCTTGACGACCATATTCGGGAAAAAGCCGGCGGTAGCCAGACCCAGCGAGACGTTGGAGCCCTGAACGATGTGCTCCCTGCTGCGGACAATTGCATCCTTTATGACGTCGTTTTTGGTCATTGTCGTAAGAATGTCAAAGACCTCGAGGACGGAGACACCAGCCGCCAGCAGGGTCGCCATAGTCTTGCAGAACGTGGCAATAAAGGCCTGGCTGACGATTTTGCCCAGCAGCGGTATCCGCAGGGCGGTTTTGGAATAAAAGTAGTGGCCTTTCGGGGTCTTGGATACGAAAACTGCGACAAAGCCAATGAGGAAAACCGAGCCGATTATGTAGACGAGATTAAACCGCACGAAGTCGTAGAAGCCCATAAACGTGCGTGTAAATGCGGGCAGTGTGCCGCCGAACTGGTCGAATATCATACGGAACCTGGGAATGATAAAGGTCATTATGAATATCACAATCAGCACTATGAAGCACAGAACAAAGATGGGGTATGCCATTGCTCCTTTGACCTTTCTTGCCAGCCGGTCGCGGCTGTCAAAATGTTCCGCCACTCTCTTTAGGGCACCGGGCAGATTACCGCTGGTTTCACCGGCCAGGATGATGGCCTTGGAGAGCTGGTCAAATACCTTTGGGAATTCGGCAATTCCGCCGGAGAAGTTCTCGCCTCTTCGCATCTTATCGAGAATACGATGGAGCACATCCTGAAGCTGGAGGTTCTCTATGTCGGAGGAGATGGTTTCTATGGCGGTGGTGATGGGAATGCCGCCCTCGACCATCGTGGTCAACTGCCAGCAAAGCGCAGCCACCTCAGCGGATTTTATACGTCTGCGGCGTTGCTTTTTGGGGGCCTGTTTGATGGTCTCCATTATCTCCTGGATGGAAACAGGCGTTAACCCTCGCTCACGAAGCCAGGCAACTACGTCGTTGGCGGAATTGGCCTGAGTAAGTCCTTCTTTCCGCGAACCCGACGCATCACACGCACTATATTTGAAGCTCTTCATTCAAAAAGCCCCTGAAAGTCGTTCCTCACTTCCTGTTCGGTCGGCCTGTAAATTCAGCACTTTGAGCATCGTCTTTGCAAAAGCCGGCCTTTAGCAAAAAATCACGTCTGAGCCGGTATATCGCCGTCGCTTGTCGGTTCCGGAGCCACAACCACTCTTTCCTGCTGCTCCGCCTTAATATCCCCTATATCCTCACTAAACGTCACGCCAAGGACCTCTTCGGCGGTGGTGTGCCCCTGCAGCATTTTTGTTACGCCGCTTTCGAGAAGTCCGCCGTATCCTCTTTGCCGCGCCATAGCTTTGAGCTGTGCTTCGGTCCCGCCGGCGGTTACCAGCTCACGCATTTCGCGGTCCATAACGAGAAACTCAAATATCGGCAACCGCCCGAAATATCCCGTGTTGCCGCACGCGCTGCAGCCGCGGCCGTGATAAAGCGTGACATTGTTCAGCTTATTCGGGTCGACCCTCAGCCGTTTCAATACCTTTTCATTCAGCGCAACCGGCTCCTTGCATTTCTCGCAAATCCTCCTGACCAATCGCTGAGCGATAATCAGGTTAAGCGATGAGGCCAGCAGATACGGCTCGATTCCCATATAAGTCAAACGACTCAGCGCGCTGGGGGCGTCATTGGTGTGGAAGGTGCTGAGCACGAGGTGACCCGTCAGCGACGCCTTTATGGCAATTTCAACTGTTTCTTTATCTCTAATTTCTCCTATCAGGATTATATCCGGGTCCTGCCTGAGGATTGACCGCAGACAGGATGCGAATGACAGGTCGATTTCGGGTTTGACCTGGACCTGGTTAATGCCACCCAAACGGTACTCGACGGGGTCCTCGACCGTGGTAATATTCATAGTCGGGTCCCTCAGATAATTGAGGCACGCATATAACGTGGTACTCTTACCGCTTCCTGTCGGCCCCGTGACAATCAAAATGCCGTGGGGCTGGGAGAGAGCATTTTTGAGCACGGCAAGCAGCTCAGGTTCAATCCCGAGCTTCTCGAGGTCGTGGGACGCGGCAGCGGCATCGAGAATTCGCATAACGACTTTTTCGCCGTATATGGTTGGAAGCGTCGAGACACGCACGTCGATATCCCTGTTGGAGGCCCTTATCTTGAGTCGGCCATCCTGGGGCAGGCGGCGCTCTGCGATATTCAGATTCGAGAGTATCTTGATTCTGGTGACGATGGCCCCCTGCATATTTCTGGCCGGCGGCACCATACCCCGCAGCAGACCATCGATTCGCATACGAACCATCATCGATTTCTCCTGCGGCTCGACATGAACGTCGCTGGCCCTGCTTTTGACTGCCTGGCTGAGCAGCAAATCCACGAAGCGAATGACCGGCGCTTTGGTTGCCTCTGCTTCGTTGCCGCTGTCGCCGTCTGCGGCATCCTCGAGAATGGATTCGACTTTCTCGTCCTCGTCCCGGTCCTGCCTGTTAACCTCGTGTTGAACCAGCTCTCTAAGACGCTGCTCCTCCACGTCGGAGCCGTGGTAGATTATTTCAATGGTCCTGCGAATTTCCTGGGATGAGCCGATAACGACCTTGATAGGCCGCTTTATTTTCAGCGTTATTGTATCGATTGCGATGACGTTGAGCGGGTCAGCCATTGCGACGACGACCTTGTTGCCGATTTCGCCGATGGCCACGAGACAGAATCGTTTCGCAATACTCTCATTGAGTATTCTGGCGACGTTGAGATCAATTTTGGATATGTCATCAAAGTGAAAATACTCCATTGAGAGGTGCTCAGCCAAGGTCTGGGTAACCTGCTCTTCGGTCATCATACCCAGGCGGACCAGCGCCTCGCCGAGGCGTCCGCCGTACCTGCGCTGCTCATCCAGCGCCTTGCTCAATTGCAGGCGCGTAAGCAGGCCCTTTGAAACCAAAAACTCACCAAAAAGATGGGTGGTTTTCAGTTTTGGCGTATCGGAGCTTTCTTGAACACTTTTCATTACCACATCTCTGCCGATACACTCCCACCAGAGCGGCCGCCCGCAATGTTGCGGTCCCGGAACGGGTATATGCCTAATCTCAGGACGGGATTATCCCTCTCTCGCATAATGTCTGGGAGGAGCGTAACGCTCATCATATAAAATATACCGAACAAAACGGGTCTCGCCAAAAAGCCGGCCCATCACTGCACCACCTATAACATAGCCCCCATTAAGGGGTAACTTGTCAGATTCACTCCTCGGCCTGCGGTCGAAAACAACTTTATAGGACGCATTAAAGCCCATTGATGTAGCACGGCGATGTCGGCACCGGTCCGCTTTAATCAGAATTTCTTACTTACTCTCAGTTGCTGATTGAAGAGTCGCCAATGCGGCGAATCTGTCGTCAGCAAACTCAAAAACCTCATCCAGCCCGACGACGCTAAAGACGCCTCTTGTTGCAGCCGGGACGTTACAGAAAAGGAGACGATGCCCGCAGTCGGCCAGCAGTTTTCGCAGCCGCAGCAGCCCCGAAATGCTTGTGGAGGTCATTATGTCCACGCTGGTAAAATCCACCACGACGTCGCAGTCGCCACGGTCGCGGACGATTTCAATGAGGGTTTTAAGCTCACTCCTCATCCGCGGCTCATGCGGCAGGTCGACAAGAATGACATCGTCCGACCAGTTTTGAAAGCCCATCGTAACTTCTCCTAAACACCAAAACGCCGGCTTTACCGCGTTCCATCCCCCTATCGGCACAGAGAGCGGCAGGGTTAAGCAAAAAGCCGGACCGGCCGTTTAGACAACGGACACGGAGCGCCCGAATACAACGCCTGATTGCACAGCCGATAACAACTCAGTTCGGACCCAACTGTGCTGGAGCAGCAAGGCGTCGCAGCGTCTCAAAGGCAACACGGGCTGCCGCTTTTGCCCGTCACAGGGCACGACGCGGCTGATACACCGAGCCGGGACAAAAGGCCAAGACGAAAATTTGTTCATATCCATTTTTTCAGGAAAAACTGTAACAAGCTGCCTCGGATGTGGACTATATATTGTAGCTGGACCCCATAGCAGGTCGATACGGCGGGTCGATTTTGGCAAAAAAAGCTTGATTTTAAGGGGTAGATAACGTTATAATATCCTTCAAAGGAGCGTAATTTTAACGTTATGATTTAAGGAGGTCAAAAATGAGGACCGCGATTATTATGATAGTGCTGTCAGTGGCGGCGGGGGCTTGGGCTGATGTTATTGAACTGCCTCTGGATTGCGCGGGGACGTATGACATCAATACGCCATCTTGGAGTTACGATTTTGACCTGGGGGTTACTTTTAGCGAGATATCGTACGTCTATATCGACTGGTCAGGTGAAATTACTGCTGGTTTAGCGATTAATTATACCGACCCCTGCAATCCATTTCCACTTGAAGTAGGAATTCGCGCTAGTTTCAATCCCCCTTTTCGCTACGTAGAAGTTTGGGGAGGCGAGGGAACTTATCCTGCCTCGGAGCTGTTCGATACTCTATCCGAAATACAAGCGGGCAGTTGGTCAGACCTTTTTGACGGACAAGGCACGATTCGCATCCAATACCAAGAGCTAGTATTGCTCAATGGCAGGTATACCGAGCACGGTTCGGTTATGTTGGACGATGCGACATTGATTGTCGAAGGGACGGTCGTTCCTGAGCCCACGACCATACTGCTTCTGTCATTCGGCGCTGGCTTGATGGTCAGAATGCGAAATTCCAGGACTTATCGACAAGATAACACTTTGTCCACGACTTATCACATGAAGCATTAACCAACAAAATTTAATTAGCCATCACCAAATTCGGCAAAAGGAGGATTACCAATGGAAGGTGCAACACATTCTTGCCAACATTGTTTTCTGTCACTAATGAAACCGATCTTCCTTTACATATTCGCAATGTTTTTGACATCGCCGGTGTTTGGATATGAGGCAGATTATGTACCTGGTGAAGTTCTTGTGCGTTTCAATCCCAAGGATAATGGGGTGTTACGTAATACAGAAGAAAAGGCCGAAATCCTCGCATCTTTGGGCGGAGGCACCATAGTTCAAAGCTACAAACTTGTTCCAGAACTGTGTCTGGTCAAGTTGCCACAAGCAATATCTGTAGAAGATGCCATAAGAGTTTTCGGGACATCGGCGAAAATTGCCCATGTTCAGCCGAATTACATCTATCGGGCCTTATCAACCTTTCCCAACGATCCTTGTTTTCCTTACCTTTGGGGCTTGCACAATACAGGGCAGACCGGCGGGACGCCGGATGCCGATATTGATGCCCCTGAGGCGTGGGATATAGCCACTGACAGTAATATCATTGAGGCCGTCATCGATACCGGCGTGGATTATACCCACCCGGACCTGGCGGCAAATATGTGGGTTAATCCGGGAGAGATTCCCGGCAATGGAATAGACGATGATGAGAACGGTTATATAGACGACATTTACGGTTATGATTTCTGCGCTTATGGAGATAAGTAGAGAGATTCAGACCCATGTGATGATAATGGCCATGGAACTCACTGTGCAGGGATAATCGGCGCCGATGGCAACAATGCAGAAGGGCTTACGGGTGTCTGCTGGAATGTAAGGATTATGGCAATCAAGATCAGCGAGGACTACGGGCCGCCTGAAACAGGCGCTGCCATTACTGGTATAGAATACGCCATTCAAATGGGAGCCAAGGTTCTCAGCAACTCATGGGGCGGGTATTAATATAGTCAGTCTCTGAAAGATGCCATCGACGCCGCCAACGCAGCGGGGGCCTTGTTCATATCGGCTGCAGGGAATGATGATGTCAATAATGACGGCTCGTCTCCGCTTTATCCGGCCAGCTATGATTGTAATAATATCATTTCCGTAATGGCAACTGATGCGAATGACATAAAGTCGTCATGGTCTCCCTATCAGAGTTCAAACTGGGGTCCTACTTCGGTTGACCTGGCTGCGCCAGGGTCGGAAATTCTGAGCTGCTGGCTTGGAGGAGGTTATGAATCTTGGGGTGGCACATCAATGGCTGCGCCATACGTGGCAGGGGCCTGCGCGCTTCTATGGTCATACAAGCCATATTTGACCCACGACGAGGTCAAGCAAGGCATATTGGAAACGGTTGACAAATTACCTGCATTGGAGAACGACCCTTATTATGGCCGGCGTTGTCTGACCGGCGGCCGACTCAACTTATACAACGCCATCTGTTACAAACCGCGCCACTTGAGAATCGAAAAGACAGATGATGTGCCCGACGGCAATTGTGTCCTGCCGGGTTCGCCTATAACCTACACGATTACCTGGGACGCCAACGGCCACGGCGACAGCAACGTGATGATTGTTGACTATCTGCCGATTGAGGTCGATTATAATTCATCATCGCCCGATGGTAATTATAATGCGGTCGAGCGGACCGTAACCCGAGAAATCGGGACGGTCCCGCCTGATAGTAACGGCACACTTACACTCACCGTTTATGTCAATAACCTTGCTGAGCCGTGCGGCACTTTTACGAACTTTTGTAAAATTGAGGGCGACCACAGCCGGACTTACACTGAAGCAAGCACGAGCGTGTGTGCCTGGAGCCCGCCGGTTATCTATGTCGATGTAAATGCCACTGGTAAGAGAAATGGGATGTCGTGGAAGAATGCCTTCAAAGACCTGCAAACGGCGCTTGATAGGGCCAATAACGGATACGGCAGCTCTATCTGGGTCGCTGCAGGAATTTACACTCCTTCCATTCCGGACCCGTGCGACCCATACGGCGACCCGACTTTCAAACTCATCAACGGCGTCCCTGTATATGGTCACTTCGCAGGTGATGAGAACTCTCTTGGTCAGCGCAATCTCAACGACCCCGCTAACGAAACAATTTTGGATGGCAACACTTCAGTCAACTACGTCGTTACCGCTTCCAACCTCAGCCAGGGTGCCGCTCTTGACGGCTTTACGATAACAGACACCTACGGATATGAAATCGCTGTCAAAATCAAAGACGCCAACCTCACGCTTGAGAATTGTCTTATCACCGGCAATAACGGCGGAAGCTACGGGATAGATGCAAAAGATTCAAATTTCGCAGTTACCGACTGCAACATCCATCACAATACCACTCGCGGAATA
>CAYUIL010000051.1:0-11745 GCA_964444715.1 uncultured Pirellulales bacterium
AGCTCGTCTGGCGGATTATACCGCCCACATCGAGGCCTGGCTTTCATAGTTTCTTAGTGGTGAAAAAAAACGCAAATTTTCCTTGCAACTCTGAACCCGGCTCGTATAATAGGTAATGGTATGAGTAATAGCGTAACAGCTTGTTCATTTCTTGCCGGCCTTCTTGGCCTCGGGCTGCTCCTGCGCCGCTAAGGCGCAGAAAACGTTAGCACCACAATCCAATTTTCCCATTACCACAACAAAGCGGTGGCTTTTGTGCCTTTTTGTGGCATAATGGCCCGTAACTTTCGACAGAACCTAAGCTTGGAGATATATCGATGGAAGACAAAGTGATAATATTCGACACGACGTTACGCGACGGCGAACAGGCCCCGGGGGCGTCGCTCTCGGTGGCGGAAAAGTTAGAAATCGCCCGGCAGTTGGCCGTTTTGGGCGTTGACGTCATCGAGGCGGGCTTTCCCGTCTCATCGCCCGCCCAGTTCGAGGCGACAACGCGGATAGCCGAGCAGGTAAAAGGACCGACGATTTGCGGCTTGGCAAGGACTACCGAGCAGGATATTACCTCGGCCGGCAAGGCGTTATCGCCCGCGAAACGCAGGCGCATACACACGTTTATCGCGACCAGCTCGATTCATATGAAGCATAAGCTGAACAAGACGGAGCCAGAGGTCTTGAAGATGGCCGTCGCCGCCGTCAAGCTCGCCAGGACGTTTACCGACGACGTCGAGTTTTCGCCGGAGGATGCCTGCCGAAGCGAGATGCCGTTTTTGATTGAGGTATTGACCGCGGTTATCGAGGCCGGCGCAACGACGTTAAATATCCCGGACACAGTGGGCTACGTATTGCCTTACGAATACGGCCGAATCATCGCCGAATTGATCGCAGGAGTTCCCGGCATCGACAAAACTGTAATTTCGACCCACTGTCATAACGACCTTGGGCAGGCGGTGGCGAATTCGTTAGCGGGGGTGAGGAACGGGGCGAGGCAGGTGGAGTGCTCGGTGAACGGCTTAGGCGAGCGGGCGGGGAACGCTGCGCTCGAAGAGGTCGTGATGGCGATACATACGCGGCCCGACTTTTTCACAAAGGCGGCGGGCAAGCAGCTTGTGACGGGGATAAACACCAAAGAGATTTACCGGACAAGTCAGCTTGTGTCGCGGCTGACGGGATTTGTGATACAGCCGAACAAGGCGATTGTGGGCGCCAATGCCTTTGCGCACGAATCGGGTGTGCACGTGGACGGCGTCTTAAAGGAACGAAAGACGTACGAAATAATGACGCCTGAAACGATTGGCTTAAGTGGTTCGAGAATGGTGCTTGGCAGGCATACGGGCAGGCACGGGTTCTCGGAGAGGTGCAAGAAATTAGGTTATAAGCTCAGCAAGGACGAGATGGAGCAGGCGTATCAGAAGTTTTTGCAGGTGGCGGACAAGAAAAAAGAGGTGTTCGATGAGGACCTTGTAGCGATTATCGACGATGAGGTGCGCGTCGTCGAGCATACGTTCGAATTGGAATATATGCGTGTGCATATTGAGACGGGTAAATCGCCCGAGGCGGCGGTGAAGATAAAGAGCAAAGAAGGGATTAAAGAGGCCCAGGCCGAAGGCGATGGGCCTGTCGATGCGGCTTATAACGCGATACGCGAGGCGACGGGCTATTCGCCGGACCTTGAAAGCTACTCGATACGGGCTGTAACAAGCGGCAAGGAGGCCCTTGGCGAAGCGACGGTGAAAATCAAGACCGACCCCTCGACTCTTTCGACTACGCTCAAGACAGGTTCGCTCGGGGCAGGCAGCAGAACGTTTGTCGGCAGAGGCATCTCGACGGACATTATCGAGGCAAGTGCAAAGGCGTATATTGACGCGATTAACAGGATGATAGCGCGAAGCGGGACCGATGAAGAACCGTCCGTGAAGGCGGAGCTGTAGTCGTACTGCGTCGTGCGTGCTGCAGACGGCGTAGCAGTTGATAGCGAATTTGATGAGAGGTGACAGATGAAGACGTGGCTGGTTTTCTCGTTGTTGGCGATGGTTTGCTGGGGTTGTTATATAGTGGTGGCGAAGGTGGCGACGTCGGAGAAGTATTGTGCATTAGGGCCTAAATGGTCGGCGCTATTGATGCTTGGCGGAATAATTGCTGTGGTTGGGATATACCTGGTTTTCAGCAAGGGTGCGAAGCCAGAGATTACCGCGCCTTCTGCGATAGCGGGCGTATCCCAGGGAGTGCTGTGGGCTTTGGGAATGATATTCTCGTTGTTTGCATTCAGGGCGGGGGCTGACGTAGCTCGCGCCGTTCCGATTTTCAACTGCAATACGCTTGTGGCGGTGCTGCTGGGTATTATGGTTTTGAAGGAGATACCCAATATGGCCGGCATTGTGAGAATAATCATAGGGAGTTTGCTGATAGTATGCGGCGGTGCCCTTGTGGCGAAATAGTAAAAAATAGAAGACGGATGACCCGGCTTCGCCCAAGGGGCTACGCCGAGGCGAGCAGAAGCCAGAAGACAGAAAGCAGAAGGAAAGATAAATATGGGTATGACCCTCCTTCGCCCAAACGACGGGCTACGGAGGGCAGGCGATATAAAATAAGGATGAGTATTATGAGTATGACTATTACGGAAAAGATTTTAGCGAAGGCGAGTGGGAAGAAGACGGTAAAAGCAGGGGAATTGGTCAATGCGAGGATAGATGTCGTGCTGTTTATCGATGTGACAGGGCCTGCGGCGGTTAAGATGTTAGTTGAAAAGGGCATCGACCGGGTGTTCGACCGGAACAAGATTGTTGTAACGCCTGACCATTTTCAGCCGGCAAAGGACATAAAGAGCGCTGAGCTGCATAAACGCCTTGATGAATGGGCGAAGCGCCACAAAATCAAATACTATTACAAGTTGGGGAGGTCAGGGGTGTGCCACGCGTTACTTCCTGAGCAGGGGCACATTCGGCCCGGTGAAGTTATCGTGGGGCCTGATTCGCATACGTGCACATACGGTGCGTTTGCCTGTTTTAGCACGGGTGTCGGCTCGACGGATTTGGCGGCGGCGATTGCGACGGGAGAGCTTTGGTTCAGGGTGCCGGAGTCGATGAGATTTGTTCTAAACGGCAAACTCCAGAAAGGCGTTTACAGCAAAGACGTAATCCTTACGGTGATTGCACGCATTGGAGTCGATGGCGCTTTGTATCGGGCGATGGAGTTTGTCGGACCTGCATTGAAAGATATGTCGATGGAGGCGCGGATGACGATGACGAATATGGCGATAGAGGCGGGCGCGAAAAACGGCGTCATCGGCTTTGACGGCGTGACGAAGAAGTATTTAGACAAGCATCTTAAAGACAAAAAGACCTACAAGGTATATGAATCGGACGCGGACGCAGAATACGTTGCGACCGAGGAGTTTGATTGTGCCAAGATAGAGCCGATGGTAGCGATGCCACATTTGCCGAGCAATGCGGTGCCGATTGGCGAGTGCAAAGGCAGGCAGATGGACCAGGCGTATATCGGCAGTTGCACCAACGGGCGGATTGAGGACCTCAGGATTGTTGCGAAGATTCTCAAGGGCAAAGAAGTGAAGATTCGCACGATTGTTGTGCCCGCGACGCCTACGATATGGAAGCAGGCGAACGATGAGGGCTTGTTCGATGTGTTCTATAAGGCCGGCTGCGTAATCGCTGCGCCGACCTGCGGGGCGTGCTTAGGCGGATTTATGGGCGTTTTAGCGGCAGGCGAGAAGTGCGTCAGCACTACCAACCGCAACTTTGTCGGCAGAATGGGAAGTCCCAAAAGTGAAGTATATTTGGCGAGTCCCGCGACAGCGGCAGCAAGCGCGGTCGAAGGCAAATTAACCGACCCAAGGAAATATGTTTAATCGCGGAGGAAGTGATGAGTGATGCGGCAGGGCCATTAAAGGGATTCAAAGTAACGAGGAAGTTCTTCGTTGGGATTGATTCGGACGGATGCGTGTTCGACACGATGGGGATAAAGCAGCGGGAATGTTTCTGCCCGTGGACGGTGGCGTGTTTCGGCTTGCAGCCGGTTGCGGAGGCAGCGAGGGAGTGCAGGATATTCGCGGATTTATTCAGCAGGACACGGGGGGCAAACCGGCACAAGACGCTGAAGCGGATTTTGTCGGAATTATTGCCCAATCACCCGCACGTCAAACAAAGGGGCTTTAAGGTCCCGCAGCCGAAGCATTATTTCGCGTGGGTGGATGACCCAAAGAGCGTTTTGAGCAACGACGGACTCAAAAAAGCAATCGCGGAAATAAAAGACCCGCAGGCCAAAAAAGAGCTGGAACAGGCGCTTGACTGGAGCAAGAAGGTCAACCAGGCGGTGGCGGATATCGTCAAGGGGATACCGCCATTTCCGTATGTGCGGGAGAGTTTGAAGAAGATACAGCCGATGGCGGACGTGATTGTGGTGTCGGCGACGCCGGGAGAGGCGCTAATCAGGGAATGGGAAGAGCACGATATTGCGAAGTTCGCTGCGGTAATCGCCGGCCAGGAGATGGGGACAAAGGCGCAGCATCTTGAGTATGCGACGAAGGGCAGATACGAAAAGGACTGTGTCTTAATGGTGGGCGACGCTCCGGGTGATTTGAAGGCGGCCAGGGCGAACAACGCATTGTTCTATCCGGTGATGCCGGGCAGGGAGACGGAGTCGTGGAAGCGATTTTATGATGAGGCGTTCGACAGATTTCTTAAGGGGCGATTCGCGGGCGGATATGAGCAGAAGCTGATAGATGAATTTGAGAGTTGTCTGCCGGAGAAGCCGGCGTGGGAGAAGTAAAAAGGATTGCGGATTGAAGTGGATTCCCGCCCCTGCTTTCGCAGGGGTGACAATCTTGCGAGGGGATGGCAGAAGGCATAGAAAGGAAGCGGCAAAAATGCAGAAGGCGGATATTGGGCTAATCGGTTTGGCGGTGATGGGGGAGAACCTGATTTTGAATATGGAGAGCAGGGGCTTTACGGTGGCGTGCTTCAACAGGACGGTTTCGAAAGTGGATGATTTTGTCAATGGCAGGGCGAAGGGCAAGAAGATAATCGGCTGTCATTCGATAGAGGAGCTGACCGCGAATTTGAAGAAGCCGAGGAAGGTTTTTCTGATGGTGAAGGCGGGCCAGCCGGTTGATGATTTTATTGAGCAACTGCTGCCCCGGCTGGAGGATGGGGACATCATTATCGACGGGGGCAATTCACATTTTCCGGATACGATACGCAGGACGAAATACGTTGAGAGCAAGGGAAAGCTGTATATCGGGACGGGAATATCGGGCGGCGAAGAAGGTGCGTTGCGAGGCCCGTCGATTATGCCTGGGGGGTCGCCGGCGGCGTGGTCTTATGTCAAGCCGATATTCCAGACGATTGCCGCCAGGACCGACGCGGGGGAGCCGTGCTGCGAATGGGTCGGGGAAAACGGAGCGGGGCACTTCGTCAAAATGGTGCACAACGGGATCGAATACGGCGATATGCAATTGATTGGCGAGACGTATCATTTGATGAAGGAAGGTCTGGGATTGAGCAATGACGAGATGCACAAGGTCTTCGCGGAGTGGAACGAGGGCGAGCTTAATTCATACCTGATTGAAATTACGCGGGACATTCTGGCTTACAGGGATGAGCAGGGAAATGAGGTAATCGACCTGATTCTGGATACGGCCGGCCAGAAAGGCACGGGCAAGTGGGCGGTGATTGCGGCGCTCGATTCGGGCCAGCCGTTGACGCTGATAGGCGAGGCGGTTTTTGCGAGGTGTCTGTCGGCTTTGAAGGACGAGCGGGTCAAGGCGTCGCAGGTGCTGAAAGGCCCCAAAGCCCAATTCAAAGGCGACAAGGCCAGATTCGTCGATGATTTGCGAAAGGCGCTGTATGCCTCGAAGATTGTCAGCTACGCACAAGGGTATCAGTTGATGCGTGCGGCGGCGAAGGAATACGGCTGGAACCTTAACTACGGCGGCGTCGCACTTGTGTGGCGGGGCGGATGCATCATTCGCTCGGTCTTTTTGGGCGATATAAAGAAGGCCTTCGACAAAAATCCGAATTTAGAAAACCTTTTGTTGGACCCGTTCTTCAAACGGGCGGTAACAAAGAGCCAGGCATCCTGGCGGCGTGTTGTTACAACGGCGGTGAAGCTGGGTATTCCTGTTCCGGCGATTAGTTCGGCTCTAATGTTTTACGACGGCTTCAGGCACGAGCGCCTTCCTGCCAATTTATTGCAGGCGCAGCGGGATTATTTCGGCGCGCATACTTACGAGCGGGTCGATAAACCCAGAGGCGAGTTCTTCCATACCAACTGGACCGGCCGAGGGGGACAAACAAGCTCATCCACATACACGGTGTAGTTATTATTTAATAAAGGTTGCCGCGGGCAAGAACCAGCAGGGCGAGGAAATAGATGCTGAATGCCGTAATGGCGAGCATTATTCCGGCCAGAGCAGGTATCGCGGATGGGAAACGCATTTTATTTCGTCTGCAGCGAATGAGTGACAAAACGCCGGATGCTACGGATACACAGGGCAGGGCAAAACAAAGGGTGTCAACCGTTCTGTAGAACAGCGTTTCCCTCACGAGGCACACCTCAGCTTTTTGAAGGGCGTAAACCCTGTGGACAGATATAAACAGTAAGGGGATTGCCGCGAGAGCGAAGATAATCGAAGCAAAGCCAAGTCGTTCGGTGCTTTTGCGGTTCAGCTCAGCAAAATTTATGTCTGACAGTTCAGTCATTTTCAGGTTTCCAAAAGAGGCACCCGCAAGTTCCAATCTTTTATATGGTTGCCGGTGTAATCCGATGGGGGTTGGTCTAAACCCGGCCTTAAAATATATCATATATGGCTTCGGTGCGAATTTGCGAGCATATTTTTTTTAGGCATTTTTTATTTTTTGTGATGGCTGGGACAGGTGGGTTGACTGCGTGATTTTAACGGGTTTGCGGCCGATTTAAGGCGGGGTGGGAGTAAGCCCTTTTGAGAAGGGCGTCGGGATTTTGCGCGAGGTAGATACGAAGGGGGCAGGTGCAGAAAAAGCCGGAACCAAAGGACGTGTGGTAGTTGCAGCCATCGGAGCTTTGTCTCAAACAGTTGGAAGGGCCGCATTTTGAACAATCGAGCAGTCGGCCATCACAGACGATTTTTGCCTTGCAGCGGCTTTGGGAACCGATTTCGCAGCATTGAAAGTTGTTGTCGCATTTGGTTTGCGACATAATTTGTTGTATGCGGATACTTTCCCCTTCTTCCATTTTTTACCTCATATCCAAAAATAGAAAGCACAGTTAATTAAAAACTATCGTAGTTATTGCTACACGGCAAGAGAAAATGGCAGCAAATTATACCATTTTCTGTCATACGGAAGCATTTTATTCGTAAGTCGAATGGCATAAAGGACTTGCAAACGATGGGTAATTGTGCAAAAACTTTCTTGATGAGCAAAAAATTTAAGACGTCTATTTATATTACTGGTCCGGCAATCGAGGCGTATCAGCGGCTTATCCGCCGTTACGGAGCGAAGTTAGCAGTATCGGCGGCAATCATTGCTCTTGACCAGTTAGAAGCAACTGCACAGCTTCGATGTATCGATATGGCTTCGACCGAGGAGTCGAGCGCGGAAAAACCAACGCAACAACTCAAAGAGATTCTACATAAAATAGCCGAAAAAGGCATCGATTCAATTGAAGAACCCATCAGAATCTTCATTAGTCCTTCCGATGCACAGGCCTGGGACGACCTGCGCAGGGTAGTCGAGGCGGTACGGGGCAAAAAATCAAAACGCCGTGTCGGTTCTTAAAACATCCAAACCAAATAGGCCGGAATCGGTATTATTTCCCGGCTTCCACTCCGCGTCTCTGCCCCGTAGCAACGTTTTTTACTCACCTCGACGCGGTGCTTTTGGGTTTTTGGCTGAAGAAGCGTGAGTGGTTTTTCATTATGTAGGCCATTATGTCTGTCCTGCTGATGATGCCGACGAGCTTGCCGTTATCGAGTATGGGGACCCGGCGGAAATTGTTATCGACCAGACAGCGGCAGATTTCAAACAGGGAGGCGTTCTGGTCAAAGCCGACCACGTCCCCTGTCATATAATCCTGAACTAAACCCGGCTTTGCATTGGGGTCGTAGAGCAGCTTGAGAATGTCTTTTTCAGAGACGATGCCGACCAGATTCATATAGTCATCGACGACGGGCAGGCCGGTAACGTTCTTTGTCGCGAGTATTTCCATCGCCTCATAAACAGGCGTGGATTTTCCAACGGTGAGCAGGCCGGACTTCATAACGTCCTTCGCGAGCGGGTTGCCGGCATCAGGCATTGAGCTGTTCTGTGCGGTTTGAGGCCTGAATTTGTCTTTGTTGGCCTTGATGAGGTCGGCCCGGGTTATGATAGCGGCGAGCCGGCCCCGGTGCAGTACAGGGACTCTTCGGAAACTGTTTTCTATCAGGCATCGGCAGACATCAGCAAGGTCATCTTCCTCGTCAAATGTGAACACGTTGGTTGTCATATAGTCGCCGACGCATCCTGCGACGAACTCGGTCTCCCAGAGAAGCCGTAAAGCGTCTTTCTCGGAGACGATGCCAACGAGGCCCGACTCGTCGACCACAGGCAGCCCTGAGACGTTCTTTTTGACCATCAGGGCTATGGCCTGGTAGATAGAGGAAATTTTGTCGATGGTCGCCACGCCATATTGTGCGATGTCTTTTGCTTTGGTTGGTGATTGAATGGTCGCAGTGGATGTCGAGTCATCGGCACTGAATGCGCCTTTTGTCGCCATAATTATATCTCCATTACATTTTTCACTCAGTTCGACGCGGTGCTTTTGGGTTTTTGGCTGAAGAAGTGTGTTCGGTTCTCGAGTATGTAAGTGATTATGTCGCGCCTGCTGATAATGCCCGTAAGTTTGCCCTTTTCGAGTATCGGGACCCGGCGGAAGTTGTTGTTAATCAGACAGTGACAGACCTCAAAGAGGGAGTCATCGAAATCGAAGTTGACCACGTCCCTTGTCATATGGTCCTGCACTAATCCCGGCTGTGCCTTGGGGTTGTACAGCAGCTTGAGAAGGTCTTTTTCAGATACGATGCCCACGAGCTTCGCAGCATCGTCCACGACGGGCAGCCCTGTGATATTTCCCGTTGCGATTATCTCCATCGCCATATAAACAGGGGTGTTCCTTCTGACGGTGAGCAGGCCGCACGTCATAACGTGCTTTGCGAGCAGAAAATTGGGGTGGGTTGTTGAGGTGTCGTGCGGGATGGTGGGTCTGAATTTGTATTTGTTGGCTCTAATCAGGTCGGCCCTGGTTATGATGGCGACGAGTTTGCCGTCGCGCAATATGGGGACCCTTCGGAAATTGTTGTTTATCAGGCATTGGCAGATATCGGCAATGTCGTCTTCCTCGTCAAAGGTCAGCACGTTGGTTGTCATATAGTCGCCGACGCTTCCTGCGAGAAACTCGATGTCGTAGAGGAGTTTTAATACGTCTTTTTCGGAGATGACGCCGACAACGCTGGAGCCGTCGACGACGGGCAGCCCCGTGATATCATTTGCGACCATCAGATATATGGCATCATAGACGGAGGCGTCTTTGTCAATGGTGATTATTTTGTATTGTGCGATGTCCTTTGCTCTGGACTGCGGCTGACATTGAAGCGTCGCTGCGGCGGTTGTATTACCGGCACTGAATGGACCCGTTGTCGCCATAATGCCTCTCCCTTGAAAGCGTGTTTTTTTTCGGCGATTTTGGGCCTTAGCATCGGGGAGGCACAGATTGCTCCCTGAGTCCCCAATTTAGTTACCTGATACCTCGCAACGCATGACAAAGCAAATGACTTATCGACCCGAAAATGAGGGGGCTTTAGCGAGAAGTTATTGAAAAGGGGGTTATGGTGGGTGAATCCGCCCGATTTTCGCGCAGGGGGCGGTGCGGTCGAATTCAATGATTAGGGTGCTGGGCGATGTAGATGCGAAGGGGGCAGGTGCAGAAAAAGCCGAAGCCGAAGGGCGTTCGGTAGTTGCAGGTGTTGGGGTCAGGTCTGAGGCAGCCGGCGGGGCGGCAATGTGAGCAGTCGATGAGCTGGCCGTCACCAACGACCTTTGCGGCGCAGAGGTTCTTGGAGTCGGACTTGCAGCAGCGAAAGTCGTTGTCGCACTTGGTTTGCGACATCAGTTGTTGTATGCGTTTTTTATCCCCCTCATCCACTTTTATTCGCCATTATACTAAAAATCAAAGAGCCGAGACGGCTTTCAGGTGTGGGTTAGTGGTTGCAGGTGCAATTCGAGGAAGGTGTGGTCTAAGCCACGCGTTGCAGACATATTATATAGCTTCAATGCGGGTTTGCAAGCGTATTTTTTTGGGATATTTCTGCGGCATCCGGCCGTTATGCGGGTTGACTTGGGCGGGCGTGTGCAGTATATTCCGCGAGGCGGACGAAATATGCTGTTTCTGATAATGTTTGCAGAGGGAAGATTATGACCTTGTTTTGGAAGATAATCATTGCTTCTGCCGTTGTGCTGGTTATTGGCTGGATTGCATACGGAATATGGGAGTGGCGGGAGCGGAAGCTTGAAAAGCAAAGGCCAAGGGAGAGGTCACAGCGGTACCAGCAGGCGACAAGCTCAGTTGCTGACTATGCAAAAAAATTGGCTGAGTTCAAAAAACCCACGTATAAACGTGAGGATTCCTCTTCCACGGATACGAAAGAACCCCAGGGATAAGCGCCAATGGCTGGATTGTTCAAACGCCGAGGGCCAAGCTTGTTGCGCATAAAAAAGGTCCCGCGTTTTGAGCGGGACCGTTGGTTTTTTCGCCCGGTATTATTGTTAGGCAGGCTTGACGTTTGTCGCCTCTGGGCCTTTCTTGCCCTGGGCCAGGTCGTATTCGACCGCCTGACCTTCTTTTAGCGTCCTGAAGCCCTCGGCTGCAATCTTGGTGTGGTGAACAAACACATCCTCGCTGCCGTCGTCGGGGATTATAAAACCGAACCCCTTTTTCTCATTAAACCATTTTACCTTGCCTGTAGCCACGTGTTTCTCCTTTTAACCCAACTACTTATTTCCTCGTCGTTTCCCGAAAGCACTCTCCCGAGGATTGTTGAAAAAGTGCTCGTTACGCACCATCAAGGTATCTGAAAAGACGGTCGTGTTCAACAAAATTTTTTATGGAATTTTGCGTATTTTCCGCAGGGTCTTGGGGGGTGCCCCCTCGGCGGAGAATTTTGGAAAAACCATGGGAAAGTCCTTGCAGACGGCGTGGTCTTGATGCATACTCGCAGCAGAAGTGGCGAAACATTTTATTGGCCTGTGATTATAAGGAGGATAGCTATGGAAACTGATTGGGAAGATATTCCGGCTCGAGGATACGGTGTCTTTCGAAGGTTCGGGCCTGTAGTAACGCTTGTTCTGATAGTTCTGATTTTGCTGATTTTTCTCGTGGTTCTTTCCACCGTGAAAATCGGAGGTACACAGGTGGGCATCATCGAGAAGAAACTCGGCGGAGGTGCGATGCCGGCGGGGCGCGTCATTGCTGTTAACGGAGAAAACGGAATTCAGGCCCAGGTTCTCACGCCTGGCTGGCACTTTTTCTACTGGCCATGGCAATACAGCATCACAAAAATGCCCTGGACCGAGGTTAAAGAAGGCCACATCGGTCTGATAATGGCCAAGGACGGCCAGACTCTGCCTCCGAATACAATTTACGCTCCCGAGTGGGAAGACCCCGACAAGATGAAAAACGCCGAGTATTTTCTCGGCGAGGGCGGTGGTTATAAAGGACCCC
>CAYUIL010000052.1:0-11476 GCA_964444715.1 uncultured Pirellulales bacterium
GGCCAGTTCCATACCGTCTTTGACGTGGCCGACAATAATCAGCTGGCTCATCGCGGGAGAAAGCTCCTTGTGCCAACTGACCGAGCCGAGCTGGTTTTCGACAAAATAGCCCGGCTTGTTGATTTTCCCGATGTCGTGATAATATGACCCCACCCTGCATAAAAGTCCGTTACGCCCGATTACCTCCGCCGCGGCCTCGGCTATAGAGCCGATGAGCAGACTGTGACTATACGTGCCGGGGGCCTCCATAGCAAGCCGTCTTAACAACGGCTGATTGGCGTCGCTGTAGTCCAGCAGCGTCATACTTGTTGCTATCCGAAACACTTTTTCAAGGACAGGCAGAAGACCCTGCATCAGCACGCCGACGACGAGGGTAATTGCAGCGTGGGGCCCGGCGACTTCCAGCACATTTTTGGACATACCCTGGGAGGACAGCAACTCCATCGCGGCCGCCATCAGAAACACCGTTACCGCCGCTACTAAACTCACCTCCAGAAGCTTCATTCTTGTGCGGATTTCCTTAAGGAAGAAACAGTATGGCAGGGCGCCGGCAAGCATAGTAAGCAACACGTTGAAACTTGCCGCGCGGCCAACCGCAAAGTAGGCAAGAACGCAGTAGAACAATGTCATAGCCGCGGCGAAACGTGGGCTATACGCAATTGCCAGAATCAGGGCCGCAGCCGCTGCGGTGGCTGTGGCCCAAAGGGTCTGGCCAGTCAGCGCAACTGAAACTTTTACAGCAACCAACAACAAGACAAACAGGACGACCAGACCAACCGCTCTGGCGCGGTTTTTTAACAGGCGCTTTTGATACTGGGAGATGTGGAAGGCGGCAGCCAGACAAATCAGGGCGACCACTATGGCAGTTGCCAAAAGCCGGCCGTAGGCGGCCTGTTCAATCGAATCGTATCCGAGCACAACTACGGACATAAACACAAAGAGCAGCCAGATAAGCGCAGAGTAAATGACGTCAGGATTGGCCAGCCGGCTTATATTGACAAACGGCCTGTCTATCCCTTTTCGAACCCGACTTCTTCTCGACGTTGTCCTATTAAAAAATCCCACGTTTCACCACGAAGACGCCCCCTGCCTACCGCCTGCAGAGGCAAGCAAGAAACAAATATCTCTTTATTTTTTAATGATTACTGATTATTGATTATTTGCCAATGGGCTTCGGCGGGTCAGGTCGAGCCGCAGTCGTAATCATCAATAATCAATCATCAATTATCATTTACTTCGTGTCTTTATGCCTTTGTGGTGAGCGATATGCGTGAACGATACTCTGCACAAGCCGATGCCGGACAATATCGCTTCGAGTCAGTTCGACAACGCCGATGCCCCTTATGCGGCGAAGGCGCTCGATTGCCTCTATCATTCCGCTTTTTTGGCCGGGGGGCAGGTCGATTTGCGTTATGTCGCCGGTTATTATCATTTTCGAGCCGCGTCCCAGCCGCGTCAGTACCATAAGCATCTGCAACGGCGAGGTGTTCTGGGCCTCATCGCAAATTATCACCGATTCATTAAGCGTCCTGCCCCGCATAAAGGCAAGAGGGATAATCTCAATAATGTCCATTTCCATAAACTTTCTCATCTGGCCGAAGTCCATCATATCCTCGAGCGCATCGAACAAAGGACGAAGATACGGGTTGACCTTCGCCTGGATATCACCGGGAAGAAACCCGAGCTTTTCGCCTGCCTCGACGGCGGGCCGCGCAAGAGTTATGCGTCTTATCTGCTTTCTCTTGAGCATCGATACGGCCACCGCCACCGCCAGATAGGTCTTGCCTGTTCCGGCGGGGCCTATGCAAAACGTCAGGTCGTTGATGAGCATCGCCTGAACATAACGAAGCTGCCTTTTGGTGGAGGGCTCTATTATTCTTTTGTGCGAATAAACGCCAAGTGCCTCGGCGGACTGGGGGCTTCGACTGAGCTCAGCCGAACGTCCAATATCGGCAAGGATACCGCCGACATCATCTGCGGCCAGCGAACCGCGTCTGAGAAGATGCTTTTGCATTTTGTCGATAATCTCCGCGGCCTGATTGACGCTTGCGGCCTTGCCGGCAATCAGGAGGTTATTGCCCCGTGCGGTTATCCTGACGCCGAAAGCGTCACGCAGCAGGCGCAGATGACCGTCGGCAGGCCCGAATAGTTCGAGCTGCCTGTCGGCTGAATCTAATTGTATGGTGATTTCCATCCCGCCCTATTTTTCAGATAATATCCACACTTTCCATTTCGCTTCCCTGTGTTCTACATACCTGATAAGTTATCAGCCCGCCTATTAAGAGAATAGGGCGGGACCTGCTGTTATCGCAGCAGCGTAAAGAACAAATACCCGAAGGGCGCCGTCACGAGGACTGAATCGACAACATCCAATATACCGCCGAAGCCGGGCACGTTATTTGATGCGTCCTTCTTCTCGGCGTCGCGTTTTAACATCGACTCAGCCAAATCGCCCATTTGGCCGATAAAAGCAAAAACAATTCCGAACAGGGCGCCCAGCCACCAGGCCATTATATCACAAGATACGGCGAAGGCCACCGCGACTACGACCGCCATAACCACCGCACCCACCATACCCTCCCAGGTCTTCTTGGGGCTGATTACCGGCGAAAACTTGTGCTTGCCGAAAAGTCGTCCAGCGGTGTAAGCCCCTATGTCGGAACATTTTACGACAAAAATCAACATAAGCAGATGCCAGGGGCCAAATTCAATACGGACCGCCGGGATAAATAGGCCCAATAAACCCAGATACAACATTGAAAAGCAGGCAGCGCCGCAGTTGGCAAACACTCCCGATATACCATATCGAAGCTGTTGAAACAGAAAGCAGGCCATAACAGCAAAAGCCAAAATCAGGAGGCTCGTGACTCGTAACCCGTTACCCGTAAACTGAAACCAATACCAACTGCTCACCACTAATATCGAAACGGGAATAGAAACGGGGAGCAGGATTTTTGCCCCTCTTGCGGATGCAAGTTTCGACAGCTCGAAAAACCCGGGAATCATCAATAAGGCGACAAGGACCACCAGCAATGCACCGCGGAGAGCAAGGTAGTCATCTAATAAAACTATACCGACGAACGCCGCCGTCATCAGCGTGCCGACAATTAAACGATGCTTGAGCATTCATCTGCCCTTCGAATCCACTACGGAGCCAAACCGTCTGGTTCGTTTTGCGTATGCCAATATGGCTTTTTCCAAATCGGGCTGCTCGAAGTCGGGCCAAAGCGTTCCGGTTACATAAAATTCACTGTAAGAAATCTGCCAGAGCAGGAAGTTACTGACCCTCATTTCGTTTGCAGTTCGTATCAGAAGGTCGGGGTCAGGCCGGCCGGCGGTATAGAGATGCCGGCTTATGCACTGCTCGTCAATGTCACTGAGCTGGAGTTCGCCGGCCTTGTGCCGGCGTGCGATTTCCTTTGCTGTGTCGATTATCTCGGCGCGGCCAGCGTAGTTAAGGGCAAGGGCAAAGACCATTCCGGTATTCGCGCTGGTCTCTTCTACAGTCCCGACAAGCGCGGTCTTGACCGTGTCCGGCAGAGACGCCATTCGACCCAGATGAACAAGCTTGACGTTGTCTTCCATCAGCTTGGGGCGCATTTTGACAAGATATTCGGTGTAGAGGTGCATCAGCGCATCGACTTCCTCCCTCGGCCTTTTCCAGTTTTCCATGCTGAAGGAATACAACGTGAGCGACTCGATTCCAAAATCGACACAGCATTGGGAGATTTTTTCGGCTGTCTTGCCGCCCTGGCGGTGGCCTTCGTATCTCGGCAGGCCTCTTTTCTTCGCCCAGCGACCATTGCCGTCCATAATTATCGCTATATGGCGCGGCATATCACCCGGCTCTATCCCAAGCCGACCGGCGGTTTGTGCAAGTTTGTCTTCCATATTCGTGACCCGTGACTCGTGACCCGGCCCTCGTGGTTCGCGCGACAAGCGACGAGTCACGAGCGACGAATTATCGTTTGTCGGCGGTTCGGCCCCACGCCTATCATCGTAACAGGCCTTTTAATGCTCTTCTCTAAAAAAGCGACGTAGTTTCGAGCAGGCAGCGGCAACTGACTGAAATCGGTTGCCTGAGTGATGTCCTCTTTCCAGCCGGGAAGGGTCTGATAGACGCACCTGGCTTTTGCCAGCTTGTCGATATTTGCTGGGAAAAACGCGGTCCGCCTGCCCTCGATTTCGTAGCCGATACAAACCTTTAGTTCATCCAGGCCGGTCAGGGTATCGAGGTGCATAAGCGCCACCGAATCGATTCCGCCGATGGCGACGGAATAAGAAGCAACTACGGCGTCGAACCAGCCGCACCTTCGCGGCCGGCCGGTTGTCGTGCCGTACTCGTGACCTCTGTCGCGAATGAACTGTCCGATTTCGTCGTCCAGCTCAGTAGGAAGCGGTCCTGCGCCGACTCTCGTCGTATAGGCCTTTGCCACACCGATGAACTCATCGACCATCTTTGCCGGCACCCCGGCACCCGCCGGCATACCGAACGCGCTTGTATTGGCGCTGGTCACAAAAGGAAACGTCCCGTGGTCGATATCCAGCATAGTCCCCTGGGCGCCTTCAAAAAGAACTGACTTGCCCTGGGCCAAGGCGCCGTGCAGATACTCGGTCGTATCAATAATAAAGGGCGATAACTTTTCGGCGTAGAGTTTGCATTTTTCGAGTATTGCCCCCGCATCCATCGGCTCGGCATTATACACCGCCGAGAAAAATCTGTTTTTGAACTCTACAACCGTCCTGAGTTTCGCCTCAAGCTCAGTGAGGTCGTGCAGGTCACCCATACGGATGCAATAGCTTCTGCCCATCTTGTCGGCGTTGCAGGGACCGATGCCGCGAATGGTGGTACCGATTTTCTTTTTACCCAGCGCCTGCTCACGCAACTGGTCTTCCTTCTTGTGATAATCCAGCACAAGGTGGGCGTTTTCGCTGATAAATAGGCGGTTGTCCAGGCGGATGCCCCTTCGGGCAAGCCCCTCAATTTCGCCAAGGAGCGTTTCGGGGTCGATGACGACTGCGTTGGTGATTACACACATTGTTTGAGGCCGAACCGCCCCGCTTGGTAAAAGATGCAATGCAAAACTATCGCTGCCTACCACAACGGTATGGCCTGCGTTGGCGCCGCCGTTATAGCGAACAACAATATCGCTATCCTCGGCAAGGATATCCACCACTTTGCCCTTGCCTTCGTCGCCCCACTGCAACCCTATAACACAACGATTCACATGCGTCCTCAATAACAAAGGATTAACCGCAACGGCAAACCATTACGGCTCAAAACGGAAAGCTTAAGCGTTTATGCTGATGATTTCAACTGATTTTCGCCACGAGGTGGTCCAGTATCGCCCCCAGGTTGTCATAGTCCCTGTCGCTTAACTTGCGGTCTATCTCTTTGCCGTCCGGCCGCCGGTAAGTGAACGTGAAGCGGCCCTTCGAATCAAAATGGGTCTTGTCGATTTTCTGTATGGAGTCGTAAGCGATATTGACCCTGCCGTTGATGACAAGCGCGTTTTCTTCGGCGACAATCTTCTTGTTGCGGATGACAAACAGATATGCACCTATCAGCACGGCAACGCCGACAAGGAAAGGCGGGGCTTTTTGGTTGAAGACCAGCGTGCCGTCGGGCTTGCCATCATGACCGGTGTGTTTGTCCCTGAACTTATTATTAAAATACCCGTCGTAAACACAATAGGTCGCAAAGCCAATCAGGACAGTCATCCAGATAAGGCAGGTGTTCCTCTTGTATTTGCTCAGTGGCGCTATCAGAGCCATAGCCAGCCCTTTCAGACGTTATATCAGCCGTTTTTGGGCGATAACATTGATAAGCGGATGGACAAGATTGGGGAGGATTTTGTCTGCCATCAGCTCCTCAGCCAGCCGACACTGACGCTCAAAAGATTTGAGTGTATCGAACCTGTCCGTGCCCAACGGCGGATACTGCCGAATGGTGAAAGACAAGCTTATCGCTTCTTCGAGCGTCTGGGGCGTTTTGTCGGGGTCGAAAATACTGGTTCTCGATTCGACGCTCACTCTCGCCTGCGCGCGATAGTCATCGGACAGGGCCACCACTATTGAAGGCGAATGGTCGATTGCCTTGGCTGCGGGTAGGTCCAGCAGACAGTTGAACGCCGAGGAACCGAGGGCTTCGGCTATAATCTGGTCGTGGCTGCCGGAGCAGTAAAAGTCCATAGCGAAAGTAACATCCAGCGAATCCACATCGAGGTGGCTTATCCCCAGCATATACGGAATCAGCTCGAGGACGAACTTATCCTGGCTGTAAACCTCGGCAAAATCCGCCGGATTAACTACGCCTGAGCCGACGCGGTCCGTCTCAAGACCTACCCAGCGGTATTGTCCGCTGCTGCGGTCTTCCTCAAGGCAGCATTCGTTGTTTTCCCTCCGTAAAAAACAACCCATCGTCGGATACTGCTTTTGAATTCGCTCAAAAAACGCAAGCACGGTGTCGTTCTGGACAGGCAGGTCAAGCTCGGTATTTACAAACATATCCAGATAAAAGTCGTCACAAAGGGGACTGTAGGCGTTGGCCATAATTGCGGGCACCCTCTAAACAAACAACAACATCAGCCCGGGCGGTATCCGAAATGCCGAGGATACACCCAAACCCGGGTCCACCTGCCATTATACATTAAGATATTCGCTTTGCCAGATTTTTTCGGTCAAATCCTGCAACGATTCAGGTCCGGGTCCGGCAGCTTAAGCTCGGTAATTATCGCTCCGATAGCGGCCAACATGGCAAAGACGAACGTTCGCCAGGCCCAGACCGCTGCGATTGACGCGTCAAAGCTCGTTCTGTGATAACTCAATATAGCGGAAATCACGGTATAAAGTGTCCCTGTCAGCATACCGGAGATGGTTGCGGCGACGATTCGTCTCCACAGCGCCGCCCCGCCGCAACCGAGGGTCGCTCCTGCTCCGCAGGCGGCGGGCACAAGTATCGCAAGCCACCAGATGTCGCCCAGATGCGGCAACTGGCCGGTTTTCCTGAGCCATAAGAAATCAGCAGCTCCAAGAATCAGGACTGCTCCCAGAACAAGCCAATCGATGTGCCAATATCGCGGCGCAAGCGCCGCCCGAATCTCGGCGCGGCGGCCCATCCGCCGACGAATCGTCAAAGGCCAGTTGTAAAACAGCCCGAACACCCATCGCTCAAGCAGCGCACCTCTCTCGCCAAACACCGGCACAATATGCACTATTTCGGTGGCCCAGTGGCCGGCCATAAACCTCGCCAAAGCCGGGTAGTGATACGTCATTTGAATCGGAAAGGCCAGATACCCAATGTATTTGAAGAAGCCGAGGAACACTGCGATGTTGTAATCCTTAAAGCTCCGCTCTTTTATCACCAGATAGAGGACATACAGCCCCCGACAAAGTGAGCCGGGAGAAATAGGTACCACCTGAAATAGCGCTACGATACCTGCCGCTACGCTCCATACCTGTGCCCGAGGCATATCAGGATGCATCAAAACATAAATGACAGCCAGTGACACCGAGACTATTTGCGTAACGGGCAGCGTCATCAGGTGAACAACCAAACTCACCAGGTATTTTTGTATATATGGTTCGCTTACCTGAGAAAGAATGGTGTTGGCATCCGCGTCGGTGAGCATATGCTTTTTCTGACCCTCGGCGACCATATCACGAAGCCACTGCTCTCGCAGAGGGGCGTTAAAATAAAGGCGGAAAGGCCTGACGAATATGAAGGCGAGCTTTTCCTTTCTAAAATCCGCATCGGTCAGGAACCGATGCAGGCCGGGAAAGACAAGAAGCAAAAACGGCAAATGATAAAAGAATCGCCAGGGTTGCTGAGCGATTAGTATCGTTTGATGGGCACTGAGGCGTCCGCTTCTGTACCAGCCAATGGTCTTTTCTATTATCTTTCCATCAATCGCCCGGCTCAAATAATCCCAGCTTGTAAGCACCGAGGCGTAGTGGCGACGCCAATCGGCCCGGCAGCAGATACGCCTGATGACTTTGCCAAGAAAAGGTATCAGACCGACTATGAGAAAAAGCACCGTCAACAACCTGCTACTGCGAAGTTTCCTCTCCGAGGACTCATCAACCAGGTTGCGGATTTTCCAGCCGGTTACGGCACTACCGAGAATCGTCGACCATAAGCGTCTGTCATAAAACAGCCGAATGTCATTGTGAGTTACGTCGGGGATACTGTGTCGGTATATCTGCTCGTCGGCCTTCAGCTCGTCGAGCATACCGCGCATATCCGCAAACTGCTTCGTGTGCGCCCGCATAAACGCTTCGAGCTTGGATATGTCACCGCGGTCAAACTGCACTACATCGCCGCGCTTAATACCCTTTACTATCAGTGCGAAGTCGCCGGGACTCATTGGCAGAAACGGCAGAAGCACCAATCCCGGTCGGAAATCCACGGCGACAAGCCCGGCTGCGGGGTCGTCTTCGGCGCCTTTGCGTTTCAGGCAATTGGGCTGACTCTTGCAGGTGGACCACTCATACTGTCTGGCAAGCTCGTATGCCCCGACATCGTGCAGCATCCTGACGAAGTTGCCCATAAACTGTTTCTTGGCTCGATACTCCGGCGAGCCGAGATGTTGAGCATCAACTGTTTTGCCGCGGCGCCATAATTTTAGCAGGTCCATACGGTCATCGGCTTCCAGCCGCCACGTGCGCCCATCGACCCATTCGCTAAGCTCGCCGCAACTGCCGATTTTTTCATCTATGAAGGTTGCGTGGACATCGACGACGGTTTTTTCATCACCGAAGCGGACCTTGGCCGCCCGGCGAATGAACTTCTGCCAAATCGCACCGGCCCTTGCGGCGGCGGGGTTGACCTGAAGCTGAAAAGGCCCCTGAAAGCCAATCGCGTAGAGAAAATTGCGAAACAGGCAAGCAAAACCCGATGGCGGGACGAGAATCTTCATTGCATAAATGCCGCCCGGCTTTACCGCAGAGCTCGCGGAGACCGCCGAGGAAAGTTTATTTTGTTTTTTCTCTGCGGTCTCAGCGGTGAGAACTTCGAGGACCTTTACTCTGTAAACCTGACCTGCAAACCCGCCGCCTACGAACCGCTCCACCAGCAGACGAACACGGACGGTGTCGGATTTTTCGATACCGGTGACGTCATAAACCAGTTCTGTGCCGGCGTCGTATCGGCTGACGCGCATCGGCCGATGAAGGCCGAAGGTTTGAAACTTCGCCTGCAATCTCCTGCAAATATCGGCACTATATTCTGTCGCCATCCTATTTTAGTATCCAGAATTTGGCAGCAATGAGCAAGGCAACCCCGGCATACACCCCCGCCATCAGGTCATCGGCGAGTATTCCCCAGCCGCCGGGCAATTCCTCCAGCCGATACGATGGCCAGGGCTTGACCGTGTCAAACAACCGAAACAAAAAATAGCCAACAACCATAATCGCGACAAGCTGGCGAACGGCGGGAGCAGTGTCAATCACCAATGGCATTGCCAAAAACGTCAACGCCTGGCCCGCCACCTCATCAGCCACCACTTCATTGGGGTCCTCCTTGCCCGTTGCGGCAACTGCGGCGTCCGACAACTTGAGGCAAACAACCGACCCCACAATCAAAAGCACAACCATCAACATTAGCGCGAGTGTGCCGGAACCGCCGAAGTAATAGACAAGACCAAAGACAATCGCCGGCGGTAATGAACCCCACGAGCCGGGTGCAAGCGGCAGCCAGCCGAGTCCGAAACACGATGTAAGTAATCTTTTCAGGACCATTGATAATCGATAATTGATAATTGATTATTTTCAATGGAAGCCGTAATCATCAATAATCAATCATCAATAATCAATAAAAATTTCGGATTACGGATTTCGTGCTGATGATTGATTCGTCAGATTTCCTTTAAGATTTTGAGGCAGAACCGGTCGGTCATACCGGCGATGTAGTCGCAGACGGCACGCTGCAGGCCTTGCTGTTGTATAAAACGCTGGAAGTAGCCCGGCATCATTTGAGGTTTTTTGCAGAGATGCTTAAATAATTTTTCAAGCCACTTCTCGACTTTTTTTGCCGTGGAAAGCAGCGAGGGGTGACGGTAGAAATTTGCGAGCAGGAATCGTTCCAATTCTGACATCTCGGCGTAGCTTTTTGCCGGCAGGACAATCAAACTTTCTCGCCGACTATATATGTCGTCGAGAGTTTCGACGCCCGCTTGGCGAACCGCTTCCTTGCTTTGCTCGACACACTCGCCGACAAGTTTATCTATGATGGCCTTGGCTGTCCTTGTCCGGCGGACGGTCTTGTCCTCAATTTCGTCGGCCTGTATCCGGTTTTGAGCATCCTGAAACAAACCAACGTCTTTTAGCTGCCCGGCATCAATCAGGCCGGCCCGCATACCATCCTCGAGGTCGTGTGAGCTGACGGCGATTCGGTCGGCGATATTCGCCGCCTGACCTTCGAGCGAACAATTCAGCTCCGGAAAATCGCCGCCGACAGGCCTGTCATAAGGACTGCTGTGTCGCGCCAAACCAAGCCGGGTCTCATACATCAAATTAAGCCCGGCAAAACCCGGATAAGGATGCTCCAGCAAATCCACAACCCGCAGGGATTGCCAGTTGTGCTCGAAGCCCCCGTAATCCGCCATCAAATCATTCAGGACGCTTTCGCCGGTATGGCCGAAAGGCGAATGTCCCAAATCGTGTGCCAGGCATATCGCCTCCGTCAGGTTTCCGTTGAGGCCGAGGGCCTTTGCGATTGTCCTTCCGATTTGAGCAACCTCAATGGTATGAGTAAGGCGGGTGCGGTAATAGTCATCCAGGCCCGGCGTGAAGACCTGTGTCTTGCCCTCGAGTCGGCGAAATGCGGAGCAGTGAATTACCCGGTCGCGGTCACGCTCGAAATCAGACCGATAGGGATGTGGTTTTTCAGCGAACACCCGGCCTCTGCTGGACTTTTCAGTTACCGCGTAAGGAGCAAGCTTTTCGCACATATTTACCCCGTGAGATAAGACCTTCTGAAAAAACTCCCAAATCTTCTGACTTCTTTTTCCTCCTGTGAGACATTGCCGTCCGAAATGCCCTATCTCACGGGGCAAGAGCAGGCAAGCCGTGCTCGGCGCTTGTTTGTCTGAGCGCCGTGAGTAGTTCCGCCAAACTCTGGCTGATGAGATGCGTATCGCTGCAGGTCCGGACAAAATTGGTGTCGCCGTTCCACCGCGGGACAAGGTGAATGTGCAGATGTTCCGGCAGCCCGGCGCCGGCACACCTGCCAAAATTTACGCCGACGTTGAAGCCGTGCGGCTTTATCGCTAAAGTCAGCACCTTCTGGGCATCCCTTGTCAGCTTGGTCATTTCAAGAAGCTCTTCGTCGGTTGCCTTGTCAAAATCCGGGATGTGCCGGGCAGGGGCGATTAGCAGGTGTCCATTGTTATAGGGAAATCGATTGAGCACTGTGATACAGTTTTTGGTTCGCCACAGGACGAGATTTTTATCGTTATCCTGCGGGGCTTTGACGTTT
>CAYUIL010000053.1:0-6270 GCA_964444715.1 uncultured Pirellulales bacterium
AGTGGCTCAAACTCGCGGATCCCAACATACAGATTCAGATTTACGGAGATTCAAATGACGGTTATGTTGGCATCGGTGTTAGCGGCTGGACGCCGGATACACTGCGCATTTTTCTACTCGCCAACGGAGAATATGTCAGAGAGATATTTGGATTTAAACACGACAATACGCTAACAATAGATATATCAGAATTTGGCCAGGGTGAGCAGCAACTTAAAATAGTGAGCATTAACGGTCATAGACACGTTACATGCTCGAATATTACCAATGCGGACCTTTCGAGAGCTTTGTATTATTGCATTTTGCCCGAAACTTATGAGTCGAATCAGCCGTTGCCTTTTGCGGCATATAACCCCGGAACAGGGGATGTTACTGTTAAAGTTTATTCAGACGTAGGAGATCTGGTGTGGTCTCAGACCTATACCGGAAACACTGTCCTAGGTTCTATCCCGGCAGAAATCACCAACTCGTATGAAATTGGTTATGTCAACTTTGATAAAACCGGTGGGGCATCTATTCCAAAAGTAACAGACCCGGTAGAGCCCCCTCTTTCAGAGTATCTTCAAGCTTTAATCATCGTTCCTGACTGGCTCATAAGATTATACGATTTCAGATCAATATCGCAGGTTCGATCAGCCTTTGAGGCGAGAGGAATTGATTATGCAAAATTATCAGGGAAAATGGCCACTTGTGACAAGGTTACTTGGTATGCGAGGAATAAAAATATCAAGTATATATACATTGACGCGCATGGTCATTATCAATTGGAGGAAGACGGTGTTTTGAGGACAAACGTGGACCTATATGACGGAACCGTTGTTTCTATTAAACGAGCAGATTATATTGATCCAAACAATGCCCCTTCTTGGTGCGAATATTTAGGGAGATATTGGGAAGAAACAACAAACAGCTTTGCTATGATGGGCTTCATCTACCTTGAATTTGCCTATTTTGACTGCTGCTATTCAGGTAGATTAAAAATAAACGCAAATAACGAGTTAATAGAGGGTCAGCCGGGACAGCAGGGCCTTTTTGACATCCCTCATTCTGATATGAGCATTGCGTTGGGTATGGGTGAGACCAGCAGAAGCCGCTTTTATCAGGGGTGGTATGGCCCAGTGCCATCAAGATTATGGCCGGAAACCGAATACCAAAGGTGGACTCGCCTTGAGTGGATGAAATTAGGCGAAGGTGATAATCTCTATGAGGCATTAAATTATGTTATCAGCCAACAAACGGACTTTAGTCCTAATGCTCCTGTAAACAATTACAGGCTGAAAGGACAAGGGTATTTACCAGACATACAATTAAGCTCATGGTGAAATTAGATGGTTGAGAAGGAAAATTTTATATAGAGATTGTGGGCGCATTATGATTACGAATATATTACGGTGGGTATGGTATTTCTCGGCGATTGCGGCTATATGTCTAATTGGCGTGATATTGTATCCTTCTATTGTCTTTTCAGACACTTTATACATTGTTTGTGAATATGCCTTGGTTGAAGCTATTGTTCTTGTTATCGTTTTGTGCATTTTACGAAAGCTCCATATGCTCGACTCTTGGAAGTTGATAGCATATCATTTCGTTGTTGTGGGAGGGGGTTTCTCTGCCAATATTTTATTGTCTTCATTGGAAATACACATAGGAGATCCTCAACAAAAAAACCTTTTGTTTTTTTCTGTTTTTGCTGTTTTTGTGCTTTTTGCTTTCATAAATTTTGCACTTTCGAAAATAATCTTTGTCGTAAATATGCGGAAGGCGTATTTACTCGGGTTAGTTATGGGTTTAGTCAACGCACTCATGGTCATTACTTCAGTTACTTTTTACAGATAACAGGCATAAAATATTACGCTAACCACAAGCTTTGGAATAGTTATGACCGAGGCGCAATCCGAAAACGATTCCTTTGACAAAGACCTTTGCGGTATTGCGAACCTTCGGCGGTTCAGGCACAGCGCGATGGCGGCGCCCTTCGATGTGTTTATGGTTCATCAGGACGCCGTATATGCCGAGCAGGCCGCCTGGGCTGCGTTCAAGGAGCTTGACCGCATAGAAAATAAGCTCAGCCGATTCATAGAAAATAGCGACGTCTCGCGCATCAGTTCCCTCGCTCCCGGTCGTCCCCTGCAAATCGGCCTTGAGACATTCGAGTGCCTTCAGATAAGTATTAAGATGTCTAAGCAGACAGACGACGCGTTCGATATAACGTTTGGCTCTTTGCATACGGGCAGTAACCTGCTCAAGCTCAACGAAGCCGACCACACGGTTGAATTGCAGACAGAAGGTGTCCGGATTGACCTCGGCGCCGTCGGCAAAGGTTACGCCGCAGACAGGATGGGACAGGTGCTTCGTGACTGGAGCATAGATACCGCTCTTATCTCGGCGGGTCAGAGCTCAATTCTGCCCCTCGGCACACCGACGGGGCTGCCCGGCTGGCCCCTGACGCTGTCGGACCCCACCGATTACAGTCGGCTTTTGGCCAGGATTCATCTGTCAGGCCGGGCCCTCAGCGCTTCAGGTATCTGCAAAGGCCCGCATATAATCAATCCTCGTTCCGGCAAACCCGTTACCAGATATGGTGCTTGGGCAGCTGCGCAAACCGCTGCTGCCGCCGACGCTCTTTCAACCGCTTTTATGGTGATGTCCGTTGATAAAATCAGGGCTTTTTGTTCGGCTCATCCTGATACTTCTGCACTGCTGGTGAATAAAAAAGTTGGCGGTCGTCTGTCGCGGTTTGGACAATGGGACAAAGCCGACTTTTGTGGTTAATGAAGCATTTTTCTTATCCTGATTAGCTCGACGAGAATTCGCCAAATGCTCCTCGTGGGAGACAAGCGGCTGTCGGGGTCGCAGGTCCAGTCGATGGGAAACTCCTTTATCCGATAGCCCTGTTTTAGCGCCCGCAGAATTATCTCAATATCGAACATAAATCCATCGGTTACACATTCGCCGTATAGACGGCGGGCGACGTCGCCGCGGTAAATCTTGAAGCCACACTGCGTATCGGTGAGTTCAGCGGGGATTTTCATTACGTGTACCGCAAACCACTGAAAAAGTACCGAGCAGAGATGCCGGTAAAGCCCCTGGCCCTTTATGATGTGTGCCCCCGCTATTTTGCGAGACCCGTGTGCTATTTCGCACTGGCCGGCCTCAAGCAGTTTCAGTCCCCGCAAAATGTTGTCGAAGGGGACACAATTACCGCTGTCTGCGAACATCACGTAATCGCCGGCTGTCTGTTTTATTCCGCTGCGGATGACGTAGCCCTTGCCGCGATGACGTTCATTACGAATTACTTTAACCTCGACAGGGTCTTTGCAGCTCCGGCCGGCTTTTATAGCCGCCTCGGCCGTTTCATCTTTGCTGCCGTCATCCACGACTATAATCTCGCCCTCAAAACCGTTTGTTTGCAGGAATTGGCAGGCGGATTCGACGTCGCCTCCGATTTTGCGGCTCTCGTCAAACGCTGGTATAACGATGGATAGTTTCATCCGGTTCCTTGCTTATGTGCAGGGCAAAAGGGGAGGGCTTGCCGAAAGTATTAGCTTGCCCGGAAGCGGACCTTGGCCTGGCCAATCAAATAGAAGCTGCCAGTAATACAGATGAGGTCCTCCTTGCCCACCGCGCTTTTGGCCAGACGCAGCGCCTCTTCGAGACTGGCAGCGCTTTGGCACATCTTGCCGGATATTGCGGCGTATGCCTCTACCAGCTCATCCGGCGACATCGCCCTGGCGGAGCTGCTGCAGGTAAATATCACCTTGTCTGCCCCGAATTGCAGCTCTCGAAGCATTCCTTTGAAGTCCTTGTCTTCGTTGCAGCCGAAGATTACTATCATCGAATCGTAAGGGATGCTTTGCCCTATCGCGTGCATAAGTGCCCGGATGCTGGCGGCGTTATGGGCCCCGTCTATCAGGATGCGGGGATCCTCGCAAATCATCTCCATACGGCCGGGCAGTTTGACCTTCGAAAGCCCCGCGACCGCTTTGTCGTTGTCGATGACGTAACCGCAGCCCTTTAGTTTGTCCAGCATCGCAAGCGCCAAGCCGCAGTTTATGGCCTGGTGTATTCCGTGCAGCGGAACGCGAAGGTGCTCGAATCTGCTGGTGGGCGTTGTCACGCAGACACGATTGTGCGGCCCATGCTCGGGCGATGTCTCAAACCGGTGTGAGAAGTCAATGTCCACACCGGTTACGCTCATCGGTGCTTTGACCGCCGCTGCGTGTGTTTTCAGAATCCGCATTGCGTTCGGGTCCTGCTGCACCGTGACAACCGGAACACCCCGCTTGAAAATCCCCGCCTTTTCCTTGGCGATTTCCTCTATCGTGTTTCCCAACTGCCGCTGATGGTCGATGCTCAAGCTGGTAATGCCAACCACCCTGGGCTTAATTACGTTGGTGCTGTCCAGCCGGCCTCCTAAGCCGGTTTCGATAACCGAAACATCTGCCTTGACGTCCACGAAGTGCATAAAGGCAAGCGCAGTCATTATCTCAAAGAAGGTGGGGTTGCTGTTTTTTGAGACCTTTTCAACGGGTTTGTATATGCGGTTGAGCAACCCGAGCATCGCGGTCCTGCTTATCATTTCAGAGTTGACCACAATCCGCTCGTGCAGGTCGACCACGTGTGGCGAGGTGTACAGGCCTACCTTGTAGCCATTCGCCTCGAGCATCCTTGCCAGCATTGTTGCCGTGCTGCCTTTACCTTTTGTGCCGGCTATGTGGACTGTATCGATTTTAGTGTGGGGGTTGCCCACAAGCGAAAGTAAGTGCTCCATTCGCTTGAGATTGAATGTGTCAACGTTATACCGCAGGTGCTTTTCCTGCTCGTAATTAGTCCTGTTGTAGAGATACTTGATTGCCTCATCGTAGGCCCTGAAGGGCTTATGCGAGGTAACTACAGCGAGCTTTCGTACACGGCGTTTGCCCTGTTTCTTCCGAGTTTTGGCGGTCTTTTTTGCCATAAAACGATTATTGTAACACAATATCTCGTGCATTTCAATCCCTTAGAGCCACTAATCGCATAAAAAGCAGCTTTGTCCGTCCTGAGGAGATATAACCCCTTGTTGCCAAAAAGGTTGGACACTGGCCGATTTGCAGGTCTTCTGTTGCAAGCAGGACATGATATTAGGATGCCTAAATATGCAATTACCTGTGCTTATAATCCGGCTCTCTTTGCCTGCGCTAAGCGTTAATTCTTTTCAATACGAATGTCGTGAGGGCTTGTTCACTTCCTTACCACGAACCAGACGCGGCTCGTGCTACGTAGCGAAGATATAGTGACTCTTCTGCCCTCGGCAGTTATGACGACATCAGGATTGCCCAGAGGATGGGTTCGCTGCTTCGCAGAGTAGCAATTGACAGTGGGGCCGCGAATAAACGATAATCCGCCGATATGGATTGGTACATCTATGTCGGCTGGATGCTGATAGTTTCACAGGTGCTTTTCTCATTGCTGACGTTCAAGAACTATCAGTATGCACTGGCCAAGTACAAAAGGAAGCGACGCTATTACACGCCCCGTGTAGCACTGATTATCCCTTGCAAAGACCTCGATATGAACTTCGAGCGGAATATATTGTCCTTCTACAAACAGGACTATGAAAATTACCTGTTATGGTTCGTTGTGGGTGACGCACAGGATGCCGCCTATGGCGCATTGTGCAAACTGAAGGGCCGCCTCGTCGGGGACACAAACGCCAAGGATGTGCGGGTGCTTGTTTCCGGTCCGGGACAAACGTGCAGTCAGAAAATCCATAATCTGCTTTATGCTTATCGGCAAATTCCGGACGACGTTGAGGTGCTGGCCTTTGCCGATTCGGATATTTATGTCAAGCCAGGCTGGCTCGGCCAACTGGTTCATCGGCTTCGTCTGGAACAAAATGGCGCGACTACCGGCTATCGCTGGATTGTGCCCGAGAAAAA
This sequence comes from uncultured Pirellulales bacterium, assembly GCA_964444715.1. Classification (GTDB taxonomy): domain Bacteria; phylum Planctomycetota; class Phycisphaerae; order Sedimentisphaerales; family Anaerobacaceae; genus Fen-1362. Next base: position 5,919 of record CAYUIL010000053.1, read on the forward strand.
CAATTTTGCCACGCTTGCACTGGTTGCAACCAACGCCAAAATCGCACAGCTTCTGGGCAATACGATTTTTAATCACACCTGGGGCGGGTCGATGGCGATTAAGGTAAAAACTTTCAGAGAGCTGGATTTGGACAAAATCTGGCAAAAGGCGGTAAGCGATGATTTGTCTTTAAGCTGTGCGGTGAAAGATGCGCACAGGAAGGTTGAGTTCGTCCCCGGCTGCCTTGTGGCTACCTGTGAATCGACCACCTGGGCAAAGCTTTTCGAGTTCGGGCGTAGGCAATTTGTCATTACGAAGGTGGCTGCGCCCCAGACCTGGTGCTTCGGGCTGGTGAGCAGTTTTTATTCCGTG
>CAYUIL010000053.1:6280-6491 GCA_964444715.1 uncultured Pirellulales bacterium
GACATAATCCTCACGTCTGGTTTTTTGCCGTCGTCCCCATCCTGTTTTTTGCCGCACAACTGACGCGTGCGATACTCAGGGAAAGTATGGCAAGCAAATTGCTTGCGGAGGATTGGCCAAAACTAAAAGTCGCAGCCGTTGTCGATATCGCGTTGTTCTGGCTGTGGTCGCCGCTGATGCTGCTTGTTATTCTCTCCTCCGCCTTCGGCAG
>CAYUIL010000053.1:6501-11420 GCA_964444715.1 uncultured Pirellulales bacterium
TCGTGCTCGGACCGTGAGCATTTCTGCTTACTTGATTTTATCAATGTCGTTTTCGGGCTGCCCCACCAGATAGACCCTGTTTTTCCCGCTGCGCTTGGCGTCGAAAAGCGCCTGGTCGGCTTTTGCAAAAAGTTCTTCGGTAGTCGAGCCATCCACGCCTATGCTGGCCAGTCCCCCACTTATCGTCAAGACCCCTTTGCCTTCGGGGCCTAACAGGCGGAACTTTGCCCTTCCGAGTTCCCTGCGGAATCGCTTGGCTATGGATATTACCTCCCTGGGATGGTCGGCGGTGAACGAACGCCTCTCACTGCCCGCGGCCGGCCGGGGACATTGCGGGTCGTCCCAGAAGACGACCGCAAACTCGTCGCCGCCTATTCTTCCCACCATATCGTGTCTGCGGCAGCATCGTCGGATTAAGAGTGCGGCCTGCTTCAATACCTCGTCGCCCGCGGCGTGGCCGTAAACGTCGTTGTAATGCTTGAAATTATCTATGTCAAAGATGAGCACCGTTACCCGCCCCTTGTCCCTCCCGGCCCGCTCGATGATTTGCTTGGCGAACTCCCGGATGTATCTTCTGTTCTTCAGCCCCGTCAAATCGTCCTCGGTTGCGAGTTTTTCGAGACGGTGTATCTTTGCCTGGATGGCCGCATCTGCAGCAGCCGTCATTGTGTCCTCAACTGCTCCGGGCCTGCGGTGGACGGCTTCGTAGAGTTTTTCTATTCGAGTCGGACAGATAACGTAATCATCGGCCAGACCTGTCCCGTTGCCTGTGGTGAGCGAAGTCGAACTGCCTGCGCCGACCAGCTCCATAGCCCGCGGCTCTTCATACATTCGCGCAAGAAGCAGGATTTTTGCGCCGGTGCTTTTTCGCAGCATCACAAGACCGTCCCGCAGATTGGTCGCTGCATCCGCCATTACGACCGCAATCGCCGCGAACGGGTTTTTTACGGCTGCCTCTATGCCGTCCGGCATCCTGGCGCAGACCCGAATCGGCAGCTTGTCCGGCGCGTGCGCCCCCGAAATCGCAGCCGCCGAATTGCCTATTAGCAGGATTTGACCCTCGCCGATCTTACTTGTCGAGTTACCGCTATCCATTCTCTTTAGCCCGGATTTCCTGGCCCGTTCTCGGCAAGGTTTCAGAAGTATCGTTCATCACACGTTTTATCACCCCAAACTCCGTGCTGTTCTTGCGTCCCTCCATAGCCGCCGCCCGCCTATTTTGTCATCAAGCTCAAAAAAATCCAAACACCTGACGCGCCCGCCATTATAGCAAAATCAGCCGGAAAGTCAAACGCAGTGTTCAGCCAGCGGTTATGATAGCTACGCTTACACCTCAGCACAAGACACGGACTCAATAAGCATGAATGTCCCCTGATTTTGAGTGTCTTTTCGCTTGACTGCTCACCTAAAATGTGTAAAATGATAATTGTCTTATGTGGGTGGGCGTAGGACTAAGAGGAGAATGACTATGAATAGAGGAGTGATTAAGTTCGCCGTCTTTTTCATTCTGGTATTTTATGCTTTCAATCCATCCACGGCTAAAGGGGCGAAGAGCTTGGATGCCGTCCCGCCAACTCTTGACAACTCGCAGGGTTATGTCCAAAACGAGATAATTGTGAAGTTTCGCACAGGTCTCGCAGATAATGTAGACAGGCAGCTTGCAGATGGCGCCACACCACGAGAGTTAATCTGGCCCGGTTCCCTCCAGCAATTAAATGATAAGTATAAGCTTATAAAGGCACAGCCGCTGGTGCGTGGGTTTGGCAGAAGCAGACAGTTAATGAAGGAGCTTGCCGGAAAGGATGAATCTCGACTTAATCCGAGGGAAAGGCGCATTTTGCGAAGAGCAAAGCGAGCTCCACGAGGAGCAGTGGTTCCCGACCTTGGAGGCATATATAAAATTCGGTTTGACCTGGATGCCAACGATTCACTCCAAGAAATTGTAGAGTCCTACCGCAATGACCCCAACGTCGAATATGCCGAGTTGAATTACATTGTGTCAGCGTTTTCCACGCCGGTTGACCCCTACTACGGTGTGCAGTGGGCATTGAACAATACGGGCCAGTATTACCCCATCAGCGGCGGGGCTACCGATTCCGGAACGTCCGGCGCCGATATAAATGCGCCTGAAGCGTGGGACTTGTATACGGGAAGTTCGGACGTCGTTGTTGCGGTGATAGATTGCGGGGTAGATTACACTCACAGAGACCTCGCCGGAAACCTGTGGACGGATGCCAAGGGCTGTTTTGGATAGGACTTTGCTAACGATGTGAACGAGCCAATGGTTGATATGGGGCTCGGGTCGCTTTGCGCAGGATTTTTGGCCGCCCGAGGCAACAACGCCTACGATGTAGCCGGCGTATGCTGGAACGCAAGGATAATGGCCGTCAAATTCCTGGATGCCTACGGTTGGGGAACAGAAAGCGATGCCGTCAGTGCGGTCTACTACGCGGTAAATAACGGGGCTGATGTGCTGTCCAATAGCTGGGGAGGCGGGGTCTATTCAGAGAGTTTGGAAGATGCAATCAACTATGCCTATAGCCAGGGGTGCATATTTGTAGCCGCAGCCGGCAACTATGGTACCAGCACGCCCGTTTATCCAGCTTGTTACAACCACGTAATCTCAGTGGCGGCAACAGATTCTGACGACAATAAGGCGTCCTTTTCGAGCTGGGGTGAATGGGTCGTTTTGGCTGCGCCGGGTGTCGATATCTTGTCATTACGAGGGGAAAACACGGATATGTACCTGGGGTCGGCTGGTTACAATCCGAGGGACCGTTTTGTGCCATTCGGCGACCCGGATGCAACGATGTATATCGCCTCAGGTACGTCTATGGCCTGTCCGTATGTCGCTGGCGCATGTGCGCTTTTGCTCTCAGCCAGTCCTGCCCTGACAAGCGATGATGTAACTGAGATTCTGGCGGATACAGGCGACCCGATTGCTGATGGTATTTGCTATTCTGACGGTCGGCTGAATCTCTTCCGCGCGCTCACCACGGCAATTCAGGCAAAATCGAAGGGTCGCATTACTCTGAACAGTGACTATTATAACTGTGACAGCAATGTGGGCGTTTTCCTCACTGATGGCGACCTGTCAGGCGAAGGAACATACGCTGTCAGCATTACCGCAAGCGGCGGCGACGGCGAAACAATCATCCTGGCAGAAAAGAACCCGCCGGTAGGTGCCTTTGCAGGGACAATCCATACCTCCACAGGCACGTTAATTATGGGAGATGGTATCCTGCAGGTTACGAACGGCGATACAATTTCCGTGGTTTATTACGACGCCAACGATGGCACAGGCAATCCCGCAACAGTAACAGACACCGCGGCAATTGACTGTGTGCCGCCGGTCATCTCTAACATTCAGATGGACGTCAGGGGGCCTGTGCTGACGGTCACTTTCGACAGCAATGAGCCGACAACGGGCGAAGTTCATTGCGGTCTGACCTGCGGCGGGCCATACAATCTTGAAGGTGAGGACGCGGAGGCACGGACAACTCACACAATCGAAGTATCGTCGCTGTCACCTTCCACGACCTATTATTTCATAGTTACGGCCAATGATGTTGCCGGCAACCAGACCGTCGATTCAAACGCCGGTAACTGCTATTCGTTTACCACGTCCGGACCGGCCGATATGTATGTCCCCGGCCAGTACCCGACGATTCAGGATGCCGTGGATTACTCCTGGCCCGGGTCGGTCATTTGGGTCGCGGATGGCACCTATACGGGGCCGGGAAATCGGGATATCGTCTTTCGGGGAAAGGCAATAACCGTCAGGAGCGAAAACGGGCCGGGCATCTGCATCATCGACTGTGAGGCCGATTCCAACGAGCCGCACCGCGGATTCAGTTTCCGAGGTAGCGAGGATGGCAACTCCGTCTTAGATGGCTTTACCATTACCAATGGTTATGGACGATATGATTTCTGGAACGGGTTCGAATTCGTAGCCGCTGGCGGCGGAATCTACTGCTCTCACTCAAGCCCGACAATTAAAAACTGCAGGATAATCGGCAATAGAACATCCTATGCGTCTGGGCATGGGGATGGGCCTGGCGGTGGAATCTACTGTGAATATGCAAGCCCTGCAATTATGAACTGCGAAATAATCGGCAATTTCTCGGGCTATGCGGAAGGCGGGGGGATTTTTGGTTACGGTACAAATGTCTCCATTACAAACTGTGTGATAGGCGGCAACTATGCTGGGAATGGATGTGGAGTTTATATTCATCATGGCGCTCCTGTCATAGATAGATGCATTATCATTGACAATCATGTCACTTGTGGACGTGGGGTTTTGCACTTCGAAGGCGGGACTCTTTTCGTCCCGGTGACGTGCTATCCAAATATAACTAACTGTCTTATCACAGGTAACAGGTCTACTCAATGTTCTACCATAGGAGGTATTTGTTGCTGGGGGGGAGGAGCTAATGCGACAATTAGCAATTGCACTATTGTCAATAACACCGAAACTGTAAAGGGCGGCGCAATATATTGGGATGGCGGCAGCGCTACAGTAACTAACTGCATTTGCCGTGGTAATGGAAATGAAATCTACGGGGATGTAACGGTTAGCTACAGTAATATTCAAGGTGGCCAGTCGGGTGAAGGCAACATAGACGCAGACCCACTGTTCCTGGCAACGGACTATTACTATCTGAGTCCAGATTCACCTTGCATAGATGCCGGTACGAATAGTCCGCCCGGGGGTCTGCCAGGCATAGACCTGGATGGTAATCCTCGTCCGGTAGATGGTGACAACAATGGGGTGAGCACGGCTGATATGGGTGCTTATGAGTTCGCTCCGGATTTGCTTATAATCTGGCGTTCACCGTGGGAATTTGAGTTTCATGCTGTGGAGGGTGGATCGAATCCGGCCGACCAGATTTTGTCCGTTTGCAATATAGGCAGCGGCA
>CAYUIL010000054.1:0-11413 GCA_964444715.1 uncultured Pirellulales bacterium
GATTGCCCAGGCGGCAACGATAAGCAGGCCCAGCATCGATATATACATATATCGGTCAGCCATCGCTTGTGAACCGACCTGAACCAGTCCCGCCATTGGGATAAGCGTCCCGACATACCATAGCCAGCCCACCGCCACGTATCTTTTATGGCGGCCGATGTAAATACTGAAGACCGATATCAGGACAAGCAGCAATGCGCAGACCACCGCTACAGCATTTGAAAAGTTTACGCGGAGGAGCGGATATATCACGGCCAGTCCGCTCGGCCATATCATTTTACCAATATACCTTATATAGGAGATGAACATATTGGCGGTTCGGTAATCTAATGGTATTTTTTCCAGTGGGACAACCGTTCTTCCACTCTGTTGGGTGATGAAGGTTACCACGCCGAGAATCGCCGATAGCACTAAAAGAGGGACCTTCTCTATCACTAACCGACCCACCGGCACGCTTTTCCCGGCAGGGGGGCTCCCCCAGTTAAGCCGTTCGAGAGGCCAGTAATCCAACAGAAGAAGGACCAGTGGAAGGGTTACTACAACCGGCTTGGTCATAATGCTTAAGGCGTATACCAGAAAAAGCAAAATATATCGTCCGATGCTCGGTCGTTTCGTGTATCGGATATAAGCACCTATTGTCAGAAACCAGAAAAGACCGCTTAATACCGTCTTTCGTTCAGCCGCCCACGCAACCGATTCCACCTGGAGCGGGTGCAAAGCGAAGACCGCGGCCACGAATGCGCTCGCCCAGGTCGAACCCGTTATATTCGTTAGAATCCCAAAAAGCAGCAGCGTATTGGCAATATGAAACAGTAAACTGACTAAGTGATGCCGGAACGGGTTCAGCCCGAAAAACTCACAGTCCAGCATATGGCTAATCCAGGTAAGGGGGTGCCAGTTCGCCGAGTGGGACTTCGTGAACGCCCAGATGACCGAGTCACGCGTTATTCCGCTGTTCACGTTAGGATTTTTTGTTATGTATCTGGCGTCGTCATAGCTGACAAACCCGTTGTGTCGCACCGGCTCGTATGCGACGAAAGTTGTCGCTGCAAGCACTACGCTTATGAGAAGTAAAATGTGTCTTTGCTCAAATCCCATTGTCGCTGTGTAACGGACCTCGATTGCGTGGCATGCCTTCCTTGTCTCCTCACGGGTTCCCTGCGTCGGTCTTCGCCGGGCCCGGCATTTTGCCCTGTCTGGCTGACACCGATGCGAGATTATTCCGAGCAATCTCATAATCCGGTTTTATCGCCAGTGCCATCTTGTAGTTCTGCTCCGCGAGGATTAGGTCGCCTTTAAGTTCGTATGCCATGCCGAGGTCGTTGTACATCTTGTATATGTCGGGCCGGTCCTTTTGCTGCCGAATCGCTTCGGTAAGATAGCTAATGACCTCGTCAACTTTCTTTTGTTTGAGAAGAGCCAGATGCAACTTTTGCCGAGCAATGAGGTATTCCGGGTTAATACGGATGGCCTCCTTAAAGTGCCGGATTCCTTCATCATAACGTCCCTGTCCGCAAAGATACGTGCCGTAGTTGTAGTGCATAACGAAGTTGTCTTTGGTGACGGCAATAGCCCGCTCGAACAGTGCAGGGCTGTCCCGCCAGTAACTCACCTGAATTCGCGTCACCAACACCATAGCAACCAGTGCCGCGGCGATTGCTCCTGCTGCCACCGGTTTTGGATGCGACAGTTTTGCAAATATCTCAGCCGCACCCCACGCCACTATGATGAACACGCCTATCGACGGCAGGTAGGTATATCGGTCGGCCATAGTTTGCACCCCTACCTGCACCAGCCCAATCACCGGCACCAGCGTCACCAGATACCACAAAAGCCCGACCACTAACCACCGCCGCCTTCGCCCCCAGAAGACCAGTAATACTGCCACACCCATCGCCGCCAGTGCCGCAGCATCTATCGCCATCTCCTCCAGGGGCGGATACAAAGCCGCCAATCCTTTCGGATAAAGCATTTTCACAACGTAGTCAAGATAACTGCCCAGTGAGTTTATTATCCGGATATGCAAAGGCCAGGCCTTTAAGCTCTGCATCCCCTCGCCACTTTTCTGGATAACAAAGATGATTACGCTGGATATTGCCGACAGCACGATGAGAGGAACCTTTTCTATGACCAAATGCAGGAGGGTTGCTCTCGGACAGCCGACCGGGGCTGTTTGCTGCTCTGTAGTCGCAGTCGTTATACCATTCTCTCGCCTCGCAAGGCGGTCCAAAGGCCACCAGTCCAGCAACAAAAGCATAAATGGCAGTGTTACCACCATCGGCTTGCTCATCAGCCCCATAGCGAAAGCCAGCAGCACAAGCAGGTACCTCTGTATATTCGGGCGCTCGGCGTATCGCACATACGCAAGCATCGTCAGCATCCAGAACAGCCCGCTCAGCACGTCCTTGCGTTCGGCCACCCACGCGACTGACTCGACGTGAATCGGATGCAGAGCAAAAGCCGCCGCCACAAACACGCTTCGCCATACTGCCCCGGTCATTCTCGACAGCAGCAGAAACAAAAGCAAACTGTTGGCGATGTGGATAAGCAGATTGGTTATATGGTGACCCAGCGGGTTCAGCCCGTAGATTTCGCAGTCCAGCATGTGGCTAAGCCACGTCAGCGGGTGCCAGTTTGCTGCGTGGGACTTCGTGAACGCCCAGATGACCGACTCGCGCGTTATCCCGCCGGTTACGTTGGGATTTTCCGTCACGTATTCGTTGTCGTCGTAGCTGACGAAGTCGTTGTGCCGCACCGGCTCATAGGCGACGAGAGTTGTCGCTGCAAGTACCGCGCTTATGAGAAATAAAAGGTGTCTTTGCTTAAATTTCATTGTCACTGTGTAACGGACCCTAATTGGATGTCGCGCCTTCCTCGTCTCCTCATGGGTTTCCTGCGCCGGTCTTCACCGGACCCGACATTTTGTCCTGTCTGGCTGACACCGATGCGAGATTATTCCGGGCAATCTCATAGTCCGGTTTTATCGCCAGTGCCATTTTGTAGTTCTGTTCCGCGAGGATTAGGTCGCCTTTATGTTCGTATGCTATGCCGAGGTCGCTGTACATCTTGTGCATGTCAGGCCAGTCCTTTCGCAGCCGAATCGCTTCAGTAATATAGTTAATGGCCTCGTCATATTCCTTTTGTTTGAGAAGAGTCGTGTGCAGGTTATGCCTCGCTGAAAAGTGTTCCGGGCAAATGCGGATGGCCTCCTTAAAGTGCCCTATTGCCTCGTCGTATCGTCCCATCCTGAAAAGATATACGCCGTAGTTGTTGTGTATCACCCAGTTGTTCTCGGTGACGGCAAGCGTCCGGCTGAACAAAGTAGCGCTGTCTTGCCAATAGCCCACTTGAATTCGCGTCGCCACTACCATAGCAACCAGCGCCGCGGCGCCTGCCGCCGCCAGTGCCGGTTTGAGATGCGGCAGCTTCGCAAAAAGCTCGGTCGCACCCCACGCTGCTATGATGAACACGCCTATCGACGGCAGATAGGTGTATCGGTCGGCCATAATCTGTGACCCCACCTGCACTATGCCGCTCACCGGCACCAACGTCCCCAGATACCACAAAAGTCCGACCACCAGCCAGCGTCTTCCCTGCCGAAACAGGACTAACAAAACGGCTGCACCCGTAACGGCCAATGCCGCCGCATCGATTGGCGGTACCCCCGAAACCGGGTATAAAACCGCCAGGTTTTTCGGATACGCCATCTTGACAATGTAATTTAGATAACAGCCGGCCGCGCTCATTATGCGCACGCTCAGGGGCCAAACCTGTGGGCTTGCCATCGCGTTCTTCTGTATGGCGAAGGTGATTACGCTGGATATTGCCGACAGCATAATGAGAGGAACCTTTTCTATGACTAAGTGCAGGAAGGTTGCCCTCGGACAGCCGACCTTGGTTATTTGCTGCTCTATACTCACGGCTTTTATGCTGTTCTCTCGCTGCAAAAGCCGTTCAAGGGGCCAATAGTCCAGCAGCAAAAGCACAAAAGGCAGTGTTACCACCATCGGCTTGCTCATCAGCCCCATAGCGAAAGCCAGCAGCACAAGCAGGTACCTCTGTATATTCGGGCGCTCGGCGTATCGCACATACGCAAGCATCGTCAGCATCCAGAACAGCCCGCTCAGCACGTCCTTGCGTTCGGCCACCCACGCGACTGACTCGACGTGAATCGGATGCAGAGCAAAAGCCGCCGCCACAAACACGCTTCGCCATACTGCCCCGGTCATTCTCGACAGCAGCAGAAACAAAAGCAAACTGTTGGCGATGTGGATAAGCAGATTGGTTATATGGTGACCCAGCGGGTTCAGCCCGTAGATTTCGCAGTCCAGCATGTGGCTAAGCCACGTCAGCGGGTGCCAGTTCGCCGCGTGGGACTTTGTGAACGCCCAGATGATTGAATCCCGCGTTATCCCGCCGGTTACGTTGGGATTTTTTGTTATGTATTTGGTGTCGTCATATTCGATGAAATCATTGTACCGCACCGGCTCATAGGCGACAAATGTTGCTGCGACCAGACCGAGATATATGATTAACCTTATGTGTTTTTGGCGGTGTTCCAAGGCCACAATAGCACAAACCTGTATCTGTTGACTCTGTTTTTGCCGGGCGCCCGCCGGCCGTTGCTTGCCTATCATTTGTTCCGCGGGCTCGACTGACGCACCCGTTCTTTTATTCGCTGGATATGTCCTCTGCCCAATCCCTTTACCTCACAGCCTAGTTCAAAGTAAAGCCGAATCCGGTCGTCATCCAGTATGCCGAAGCAGTCGATTATCGCAATGGGCCCGCCCGACCACTCGACTATTTTTCGCGGGTCAAGGTTCAAATACTGCTGGTGGGGCACGGCTAAAATCACCGCCGTAACACCCTTAAGCGCCGCAGGCAGGTCGTGCTGCACTTTGGTTTTTATCAGGTCATCCTGCTTGTGGAAAAATCTTGCCCACGACTGACCCGGCGCAGGATAAACCTCCTGCCGCTCCAGCTCGTACCAGTGCTCTACGTAAGGGTCGTGCACCTGCATCTCCGCCCCCATCTCCGTAAGCTTTCGCACGACTATCTCCGAGCCGCTGTATCGTGTGTCGCCCACGTCCTGCCGGTAGCTCGCCCCGCACAACAGCACCCTGGCGCCGGCAATCTGTCTGCCCATATTCCGAAGCGCATCACGCGTCAGCTCTGCAACGTGCAGCCCTCGCGTGTCGTTAACGTCAATCGCCGTAGTCGTCATCTTGAATATCTCGTCCTCGAATCCGAGGATGTGCTTATATGCCCAGTATCCCAGCCCGCCGTCTTTGGGCAGGCAGTAGCCGCCAATACCGGGGCCGGGAAATATCATATTATTGTGCGTCGGTCTCATCTTTATGGCCTTGATAACCTTAATCAGGTCAACCCCGTTGCGCTCTGCAAACAAGCTCCACTCATCCAGAAACGCAAGCGTGGTCGCCCTGAATGAATTCTCGACTATCTTGGTTGTCTCCGATTCAATGGGCCTGTCCATAACAGTAAGCGGGAATTCTTTAGTGTTCAGCACCTCGCGTAAAAATTTCTCAACCCGCTTTCTTGCCTCGTCGCTGCATCCTGAACAAACCCGCCAGAAATCACGAATGGATGAGACATAGTGTCTGCCCGGCATCACCCGCTCGAAGCTGTGCGCCAGAAGCGGCTCCGTCTTTATCCCGCGGGCGGCAAACGCCTTCTTCATAATCGGCCAGGCGATATACTCAGTCGTCCCCGGCGCAACAGTAGTTTCAATAAGCGTTAGACACCCCGCCGGCACCTTATCGGCGATTGTTTTCATCGTCGCCTCCAGCGCACCCATTTCGACCTTGCCCGTCCGCATATTGCCAAGTTGCTGCTTTGTATAGTCGCACTGCACGTCCACCACCACGCAGTCAGCCAGCTTCAGACAGTCACTGTTATACGTCGCAATGAGCGTTTTCTTTTCGAGCACGCACCGTTTTATCATCGGCTCGACTTCCGGGTCCTCCGCCTTGACCGGCGATTTGCCCTGATTTAACAGCGGTATCTTCCAATAGCTCCTCACGCTCGGCCTTTGGCAGCCGATGACGAATTTGCCGGGCCTGCCTGTCTTCTTGTCTGTCGTGTCGGCGATGATTGCCGCCATCACCGCACCCACAAAACCAACCCCCATAACCACCACTATCTCTTTGCCTTCCCCGCGGGCCGCCTCCGCCAGCGACTCAACCCGCCTAAGCTCCTCTGCATAATCTTCCTGGGTGGGCAAGGGAAACCTTTCGCCGGCTGGGCTTACCGAATAATCAGCCATCCTTCGTTCCTTTCTTTATATCGCGTTATGGATTGCCTTTTGCTTTACTCCGCACAAACCTGTGCGCAGAATAGCGTCGGCCAGTCGCAAAAATTTTATGCCCAAACCGCTCATAAGGCAAGGTTTTTCCGCCCCGTTTACTCCCAAGAAGCTGCCTTCCTGGTCCCGTAGCAGGAATGGATATCGGCCTTTGAGCTTAAAGATTTAACTGCGTTCGTAAGGATTCGATAGCGGCAAAAAGCACATCCTCAGCCAAGGCGAATACTGTATCTCTCTTAAGCAGCGGGCCGATACCTACAAAAAAGCCGGCTTCCATAAAATCGTCATCAAAAGGGTTCCGCGTTACAAATGCTTTGGCATCGTCATCGCCAAAAAATAATCGCAGGCGGCGTCGCTACATTCTCTTGGCAACCAGGAACAAAGAACCGCCCACAGGGAACGATATTCCAAACTTGATCAATTGTCGCTCGAGAGATAAAAACAATGTGAGAGTTGCATTGGTTGCCCTTCCTACCTGCAGCTCTGCCAGCGGGTTGTAATTCCTGTTTGGTCGGCGGTTCTTGAGACTATCCCAAATCATACCGGCGAATAGTAGGGATATAAAGGACGTAGTGCGAACAATTTTGAACCCTGCTTTGCGCACTTTTTCTGTCAGCTCTTTCCGTGTATACCGCCTTTTATGCAATAGATGTTCGTCTCTCTGACTCCACAACAAGGGGTGCTGCGGAACACTCACCAGAATTCCACCTCCTGGCCTTGTAGCTTGATACATCTGATCAAGCACAACTGTATCCTGCTCGACGTGTTCTAAGACATCAAAAGCCCCAATGACATCAAACTCCTTATCAAAAGGAATTCTTCGTGCGTCCGCCTGGAAGACGAACGCATCAGATACGCGGTTCCTCGCAAAACTAAGGCCCTCGATGAAGAGTTCTAATCCTGATATTTTAAGTTCGGGAAAGGCCTCTCGGAAATGTGAAATGTTCAGGCCCGTAGCGCATCCTATTTCCAGAAAACTATCCGCTAGGGGAAAGTATTTGTGCATTGCCCAAAGGAACAGATTCTTGCGTGCCTTAATCCAAAAACTGCCCTCTATGCAGCGATCAACCTGCTCAAAATACTGTGGAGCATATCCATCGTTGTTGTTGACCAGTTCCGGTGCAAAGGCGATGTAGCCGTCGACATATTTGGGGCGGTAGCCGCATTTATCACACGTCCAATCGTTAGAATCAAATCGGTGTCCACATGTTAGGCAGACCCGCATTGTCGGTCTTCCGTCGTGACGACAAAAAATCAGTTCAGGAAAATTCTACAAAAATGAAACCAATTCGTTCGAATTACTCATTTCAAAAATAGGATTCAGCCGTTTTCTTTCGACCTAAGCATCTCCTGCTCGAGCTTTAGAAGATCTCGTTTTCTCGTTTTGACTTTTCTTGCGGGGCAGCCGGCATAGACGCCGAATTCCTCACAATCTTCCCTTATCAGGGACAACGCGCCTACTACCGCGCCCATACCGATATCGACGTTGGGAAGGATTACTGACCCTGCACCAATTATCGCATGTTTTCTGAGGATTACGCGTCCGTCCTGAACGTTTCGAAACTTCTCTGGAACAGTGGGATGTGCAAGATAATTTCCAGAATAATCATCGCTACTTGAATAAATGGATACGCGCCCGGATATGCCCGAGAAATCTTCTAAAATAATGCTGCCTCTGCCGATAAGTGAGCTGTAACAGCCGATATGAACGAACTTGCCGATTGTAATGCCACCAGAGCCGGCTGATAAAATGCAAAAATCATCGATCCTGGCATTATCATCAATTGAAACCTGTGAAGGATTATAAATTGAAGCCTTTTGGGAGATGCGAACGTTTTCCCCAACATATTTAAGGCCATATGAATTTAATTGTTCTTTTGTCAGATAAGCCATTTAAGTTCCTTTGTTGGGACCTTTTTGAAGAATTTCCCTTATAATATAGTTTGGATATGCCTGAAGAGATATGAAATTTCTTATGACGTATTCTCCTACCACCGACATAACCGACAACGTAAGCAACAGGTGAGCTAGTATAACGTTGAGTATCAATCCCGGCGTTATCTGCGGTAGGATAGAGAACGGAATAAACCAGGCGGTAACAATCCTGGCAAGAAATAAAAAGGCGAAGAACAGGCAAAACAAAGACAGCAGTTGAAAAGGCCGGCGGGATATTCCCACCAGGTTATCCATATGGAAAGCAAACAAACTTTTGAATGTCCAGCCGGACTTCCCGTATTTTCTCGGGTGATGAGTTACCGGGATTTCGCTGAACGTCTTGGCTTTGGAATGCACATAAGCGGTTTGGAACTTTTTGAAGGGGCCGAAACCAAAAGCCCGAATGATGGTCCCATTATAAATCTTGAAAGTGCAGCCAAGGTCGCTTACTTTATGTCCCGAGACCTTCCTGACCACGAGATTCGCGATTTGGGAGGATATTATTCGAACAAGCGGGTCTCGCCTTTTTTTCCGACAGCCGCTGACAATATCAATACCCTTGTCGAATTCCGCGACAAGCAGCGGAATTTCTTCGGGGTCTAACTGCAGGTCGCTGTCCATAAAAATAAAATTCTTTCCTTTTGCATACTGAATACCGGCGGTCATAGCAGCTAATTGGCCGGAATTCCTGAACAAATCCATTATTGTTCTTACTCTGGGGTCTTTTTGGAAAATCATCTTTAGTTTTTCGAAAGTCCCGTCGGTGCTGCCGTCATTGACAAATATAATCTCGTAGCTTCGCCCTAAGGATTCCATAGTTCTGGACAGGCGTCCGCTGAACTCCTCAATGCTTTTTTCCTCGTAGTGGCACGTTATAATGACGCTGAATTCAACCGAAGGTATCGCATCGGGCTTTGGTTGATTGTTCGTATCTTGACCGACCATATTTGTTAAACCTCGCTGGCGATTAACCGGCAGCAGCGTGCAGCTGTTCTATTATCCGGCAGATAGTTTCAACCACCGTGCTGTCAAGCTGCCCATATAATGGCAGGCACAACACTTGTTTTGCTTTTCGCCGGGCGACAGGCAGGTTAGTCGGGCTTGCCGAAGGCAGCGATGAATAGCACGGATAATCGCTGCAGAGCGGATAAAAGTATTTCCGTGAGATTATATTGCATCGTCTCAGAATCGCGTGTAATTCATCCCGGCCGATTCCATATATTTCCTCGTCAACGATAATCGGGAAATAAGAATAATTATGCCGCACTTTGGGGATGTCCTCAATGAGAGTGATGCCCGGGATGCCGCTAAGCCCTTTGCGATACAGGGTTGCCAAACGCCGCCTGTCCTCAATTTCCTGCTCTACCATATCCAGATGCAGCAGCCCGAAGCAGGCCTGGAGTTCATTCATTTTGCCGTTGATTCCCGGCCCAATAATGGTTTCTTCGTCGGCTATTCCAAAGTTGCGCAGGAACCGGATTCGCTCCCGCAGTTTCTGAGAGTCGCTGACCAGCGCCCCGCCCTCGATGGAAGTAAACAGTTTTGTGGCGTGAAAGCTCAGGGCGGAGATATTTCCGTATTCGAGGATTGATTTATCATCAATGCGAACCCCGAAGGCGTGTGCCGCATCATAAATAACATACAGCCCGTGCCTTTCAGCTATTGCCTGGATGGATTCGACGTCGCAGGGAATGCCGTAAACGTGGACTCCAAGAATGGCCTTGGTGTCCGGGCAGATATGCTGCTCGATTCGGGACGGGTCGATGTTAAACGTTTTCTCGTCTATATCGCAGAAAACCGGCTTGATGTGATTCCAGTATAACACGTGCGGGGTTGCCGGGAACGTGAAAGGAGTGGTAATGACTTCGCCGCTGTTGATTCGCAGTGCGTGTAAGGCGACAAGAAGCGCAACCGTGCCGTTCACAAATAAGTTTAGATGCTCCACGCCAAGATACTCTTGCAAACGTTTTTCGAATTGATTATGAAACTGCCCGTCATTAGTCAGCCAGCGTGTGGTCCAGATTTGTTCAAGGTAATGGTTATAATCCTTTAAGCTGGGCATTCGGGGACGCGAGATGTAAACAGGTTCCTCTAACCTGTGGGAACTTGCTAATTCTTCCACTAATTTAGCGTTCACCGAGCGCATATTAAGATGTTCCACTGATTTAGAAACTAAGTATGGACAGAAGTATAAATCGTGAATATTGCGGCGTCAAGGCGAAATAACAGGCCGGGGATTTGGCTGACCGCGGTATCTGTAAAAACATAAGGATATTTCTGTAAGTTTTGGTATCGTTAGCGCCGGTTTATTATTTTTGTTTCCGATGCAGAAGTATCTCCTCGGCGTGCAAACCTCGAACCTTAATCAAATCATAGTGCTCTCGGAAATATTCCCATAGAAGCTTGTGTGTGTTGCTGAAACGCAGCTCGTCTCGTCTATCCAGGGCGAAGTTGTCCAAAATCATCCAGTTTACTTTTTTTTGCTCCAACTGTTTAATCATCTCCTTCTGTCTGGTCTCGGTTTGCGGGTCAAAAAACCAAAGCTCATGCAATGGGGATTTTCTTCGCAAAATAGGATACATAGTTGGCCGCCAGGGAACAAATAGAAGTCCTTCCTCTGGTGAAATCAACCGTGAATTAATGTGCTCGACTGCCTTGATATATAGAGCGTCCCAGCGGTATATCCAGAGGTCGTCGCCGGCGATGTCGGACTTGATAAATATCCCCGGTGCGATTGCTTTGCGATAGCACCAGCTTTGTGTACCCGCAGAGAGAATGGTCATAGCCAGTATAATAATCAAACCGGTCGAACAGAGCATCTTCCTACTGTTAACGTTCAAGGCAAATGGAAATGCCAGCATCCCAATCAGTAGTGGAGCGATTCCATGCGCAAGGTGGCCTACATCTGCACGGGCGAAAGCGTAATGCATGTATATTATGCCCACCAGACCGGAGGCCGTTAAAAGAGATATTCGCTTTAGATGTTCTTTTTTGGATGTGAGTGAATAAATGATTGCAAAAATATGAAACAACGGTAATAACAGGAAAAAAGAACCAGTGGTTAGTGAAATAATGGCTTGCAAAATAGTCATTCGTGAATAGTTAAATCTCCAGGGCCAGGGAACGGGCAAAGCCATATTTGTTGACCCTCTTCTC
>CAYUIL010000055.1:0-8509 GCA_964444715.1 uncultured Pirellulales bacterium
CGATGCTTTTAGTTATATGACAGTTGTCAGCTGCTTCCAATATACCCTGCCGCTGCTCCCGGGATAGTTTTGCGCCAAGGCAAATCTTGGCATCGATTCCGACCGTGCGAGATATCTTGGCCCCTAATGCTGCGGTGCCTGACGGAGTGGTTTTTATGCGGCGGCTCAACTCAACCGTCATATCATCGTATGAAATACCCTGTTCCCTGCAGAACTTGGCGGCATAACCGCCGATACACATTCCGATAGACGCCTCGAAAAGCTGCGCCGGCCACATCCCGTCCCGCTTGTCATTGCCATCATCACCACGTCCGGTTGTAACAGTATATCCTCTGCAGACGGCTGAAAAACGGAATCCATTCTCATACTTGGCTAAAACTTCCACCGGCGGTATCTCCAAAAATCAAAGGTTCCTTTGCAATTTAGCGTCTGTGGTTATCGCAGACACACAGCAACCCTACCAGGACCGGAAAACCACAAGTCCGCGATTGTCTGTTCTTTACTTCTTGCTGCCTTTTTTCAATTCGTCAATCATCTCCCGGACTTCTTCGTAGCCCTTGTCGTAATGCTTTTGCTCATCCGGGGCAAGCTCATGGAGCAGTCGCAGGAACTCGCCGGCATGAACTCGCTCCTCATCGGCGATATCCTTGAGCACATCAATTGCCAGCTTATTGTCGGTGGATTCAGCCAGTTGCACATACAACTGAACGGCCTCATATTCCGCCGCTATCATAAAACGAATCGCTCTGACCAGTTCCTCTTGCGTAAGCTTGCGGTCATTTGCAAGACCGCTGAACGGACTTCCAAATTCAGGCATTGTTTTTCTCCTTAACAACAACCTTGCCGGTAACACTAAACCACCGCTACAGTTTACAGACCGTAACTACAATAGACCATCATCCGGTCTCGCTGCAACGAAAAGCATCCTGCCATTTTACTTTTTGTCGGCCTGCTGGCTCTCAAGCTCTTCTATGCGCTTTGTTATCCCGTCAAGGGCGTTTTTGAAGTACTCGGCCTGGTCTTTGAGAATGTCGACTTCCTGTGTGGCTGTCACCGGCTGCGGTGGATAAGCCGCATACGGCTCTCCGACCCACGGTCCAGCCGGGTACCCATAGCCGGCTCTTGCCCCGCCGAAACCACGTCCAAATCCTCGGCCGCGCCCGCCACCCCGGCCTCGACCCCAGAAGCCACGTCCGCCGACTGGATTCATATAACCCGGCATACCGTAGCCGGCGCAGTAGCCGGCCGCTCTTCCTGTCATTGGCCCCATACCCGCAGGGCCTGTTCCGTCTCCAAATGGCATCTTAAATCTCCTTTCAAAATAAAATTAGCCTCTTGTCATTTTCGTACCACACTTAGGACAACTTTTTGCATTACAAGGCTGCCCGACAACATGAGCAACCGTTGCTCCGCAGTTCGGACAGACGCAACTTCCGCCCGGGCCTGCGGCAAATGGCCCACCCATTCTGCCTCTGCCTTGGCCCTGACCCCGACCCATGCCTCGGCCACCACCGCGTCCCTGGCCGGTCGGCCCTGTTCCATTACCTCTTGGCATAATGTGTTCCTTCCATAAATAAAGTCTCAACCTACCACCGATAGCCAAACCTGCCTCTGCCGCGACCCCAACCTCTGCCTCGACCGAATCTTCGGCCAAAACCGAAGCCAAAGCCTCTGCGAAACCACGGATTGCCCCAGCCGCCATAAGGCATACCATAACCAGCACTATAGCCATACAAACCTGCACCATAGGCTCCGAATGCCGGTGCGCCGGGACCATAGAAACCGACTCTACCTCCCACAGGGTTCATATATCCCGGCACGGGGAAACCCGCACAGAAACCAGCGGCTCTTCCTGTCATTGGTCCCATACCAGCAGGACCTGTTCCATCTCCAAACGGCATTTGTATCACCTCCTTTCGAGGAAATCTACTTTCATCCAGTGTCCTGATAGGTTTACCATTGACCCCTGAAAATCCTTCCATTTGGCCTGGGCTGCTTTCCGATTCTTTCAGAACACAAAATCCCAGGCCTCTTCCCGTCATCGGCCCTTGTCCCGACGGTCCTGTTCCATCAAACCCTGGCATTTTCTTTATCTCCATCTAACGCTTTTGTTTTCTGGAAAATCATCTTGCCAACTTCGCAGCCAATATCTCTTGCTATCACGGGGCATTTGGCCTTTAGTATGAAAAATATATTCTTGTCCACATCACTGAGGGTTTCATAATTGCCCTGTCCTTTGGCGATAATTAAATCCGCATTATCAAAACGATCCCGAAACTGCCGTGAACAACTTTCCAAAATTGTCCCCGGTATATCAGAGCCGTTATCGATTACTTCCACAATCTTGGGCAAACCAGCAAGCATCGCATCTTCTATTGTGGCATCATTTATGACAGGCGAACCTTTGACAACCACAGTAATTTTTTCTATGGGAAGCCGCTCAATCAACAGACGATCAAAAACAATCTCACCGGCATTATCCGCAAGATAAAGAATATCTTTTGCGCCGTTTACATCGCTGCGAAAAAGCTTAAGTTGCATGTCCCCAAATTTGCCGGACAGGCATTGGCTTATCGTTTCTTCAAGGTCTGTCTCTTGCAATGTACCGTTGACTCCAAAATCAATGATATTCCCAGCTATGGCAAGTCGAACCGCTGTGGCAAACGAGTCGTCAGAGTTGATTATTGTTTGCCGCAGTCGGGGATATAACTTCAGAGCAATTTCATTGAACTTACCTTTTATCTTGCGATAGGGATCTTCTGTGCCAACTAATTCCCTGATGAGCCTGTGTATCTTCTGTCCCATTAATGGCGGACTCTGAGTCATATCCAATTCATTTGCAAGAACGAGGACCTTTCGTAATACCTGCTCCTGGATCTTTTCATCGTTAGTTGCCAGCCTGGCGGCATCCAGTGCCTGGCGGATAAAGCATGGGATACACTCAAGGTACGTCTTCATAAGCTTCTTAACTCCCTGCTGGGTGTTTATCGCGCTTTCCCGCTACTCGTGTTTTCACTACAGCACACATTATCCTATACACATATTATGGGCATATGCTCATAATAACTCAAGGGTTTTTTCGAGAATTTTCAAAAAAATCTTGCGTCCGCCGTCAACACCCTCGAAAGATTGCGTGAAATCAGGCCCCGGATGGCTAAAATAGGCGGTTACGGCCGCCTTTAGAGAGCAGAATATGAAGATAGTGGCTGATGAAAATATACCGTTTGTAGCCGATTGTTTCGGCTCCATTGGCGAGGTTGAGGCGCTGTCCGGCAGGCAAATAACGCCCGATTCGATAGCCGATGCGGATATTTTGCTTGTTCGAAGCATAACGCCGGTAAATGAAAAGCTGCTCGCTGGCAGCAAGGTCAAATTCGTCGCCACCGCGACAATCGGCTTTGAGCACGTCGATGTCGATTATCTCAAAAGCCGCAACATTGGTTTTGCATCAGCCCCCGGCTCCAACGCCAACTCCGTCGCCGAATATATTGTCGCCGCTCTGCTTTCGGTAGACCAAAAACACAAAACAGCCCTTGTTGGAAAATCCATCGGCGTCGTCGGCGTGGGAAACGTCGGCAGCAGAGTAGCGAAAAAATGCCTATCCCTGGGAATGAAAACGCTTCTTAATGACCCGCCATTGTTCCGTCAAACTGGCGACCCCAAATATCTGCCGCTCGATGAACTTTTCAATTGCGACTTTATCACGCTGCATACGCCTCTGACCTCCGAGGGACAGGACAAGACCTTTCATCTGGCCGATGAGAAATTCTTTGCGTCCTTGAAGACCGGCTGCGTATTCATAAATACCGCCCGTGGCCCAGTCCACGATACAACGGCGCTGAAGACCGCGATTCAATCGGGCAAACTCGCCGCCGTCATACTCGACGTATGGGAAAACGAGCCAAATATCGATTGTGAACTTCTGCGTGCCGTCGATATTTCGACGCCGCATATTTCCGGTTATTCGCTTGACGGCAAAATCGCGGGAATGATTATGATTTATAACGCTGCCTGCGAACACTTCGGATTAAAACCGAAATATAAAATGGAGGACTTCCTGCCTTCCCCGACGGTTCCACAAGTAACTATTGATAGAGCCGACCCCGATGAACAATCGCTTATTCACAAAATCGTCCAGCGGGTCTACTGCATCAACCGCGATGATTTCAATACGCGGGAAATCGCAATGGCCGAGTTGTCTAAACGCGGCAAATTCTTCGATGACCTGCGCAAAAACTATCCTGTGCGCCGCGAATTCCAAAGCACGACCGTTATGCTTAAACAACCGTGCCCTGCTCTTGCGAAAAAACTCGTTGGAATTGGATTTAAAACTCAAAAAGGTGAAAAATAATTCCCGAAATATTTTGGAATGGCCAACGGGTAAGCTGGATTTTTCCGCCGG
The DNA here is from genome assembly GCA_964444715.1 of uncultured Pirellulales bacterium. GTDB lineage: Bacteria > Planctomycetota > Phycisphaerae > Sedimentisphaerales > Anaerobacaceae > Fen-1362. The sequence goes on from CAYUIL010000055.1 coordinate 4,403, forward strand.
CTGCTTGCTAATGGGGGTTCTCAATGTTACGCCCGATTCATTCAGCGACGGCGGCAAATTCCTCAATGCGGATAAGGCGATTGAGCACGGACTCAAAATGGCCGCCGATGGCGCTGCGATTATCGACGTCGGTCCCGAATCAACCAGGCCCGGCGCCGAAGTCGTCCCTGCGGGCGAGCAGATTCGCCGGGCCGTCCCGGTTATCGAGGCCATTGCAAAAAAGACGAAGGTCTGCATCAGTATCGATACGACAAATCACGAAGTCGCCGAAGCCGCCCTCGATGCCGGCGCCGCAATGATAAACGACATCACCGCCCTTGCCGACGAGCTAATGGCACGATTGGCTAGCCAAAGAAAAGTCCCCGTCGTCCTGATGCACATACAGGGGACGCCCCAGACGATGCAAATCGAGCCAAAGTACAATGACGTGGTTGCCGAAGTATTGACGTTCCTGTTAGACAGGGCAAAACGAGCCGAGCAGTTCGGCATACTAAAAGAGCGAATCTTCATCGACCCCGGCATCGGCTTTGGCAAAACCGTTGAACACAATTTAACGCTTTTAGCCAATATCAATAAGTTCGTTCAAACCGGCTATCGGGTGCTGGTCGGCCCAAGCCGGAAAAGCTTCATCGGCAGAATTACCGGCAAAGAAAATCCCGCCGGCCGAATCTTCGGCACCGCCGCCGCCGTCGCACTGTGCACCGCTGCAGGCGTATCAATTGTGCGCGTTCACGACGTCGCAGAAATGATTGATGTGGTGAAAATAATCAAGGCGATTATTTCCTAACGTGCCATGCTATAGATGCAAATATGGAAATGACCGTTGCCTTACAGTAGGGAAATTATGAATTCGGAATTGTTAGATCTATTGCTCGGGTTGCTGTTCGTACCATTCTATCTCATTACCTTGAAGTGCCTTTCGATATACTCAGGCTGGTCTGAGCTATCCAAGGAGTTTGGATACAAAGGCAAATTTAGCGGCACACTGCTGAGATGTCAAAGTGTGGGGAGCGGAGGTGCCACACATGTAGGCGTAAGTAATGAAGGTCTATATTTGGCCCTTCTTTTTATCTTTCGACCTTTCCATAAACCTTTGTTCATTCCATGGGAGCGGATAACCTTGGCGAAGGCAAGGATATTCATTTACTCCGGGTATGAGATTAGGGTTGAAGGTCATCCCAGAGTACGGTTGTTCATGCCCCATCGAACGTATAGGAAACTGGATGATTACATCCCAAACAGATGCAAGAATTTCGCCGATTGACCGAATCTTCGGCACCGCCGCCGCCGTGGCACTGGCCGCCGCCGCAGGCGTATCAATCGTGCGCGTTCATGATGTTGCAGAAATGCTGGAAGTTGTTAAAATTGTCAACGCAATAACAGCTATTATGAGGTGATATGAGCATAAGCAGTCACTTGGGAATAGTTTTGCTGATAGTCGTCGGAGTGGTAACAATCCTTGGCGTTATTGTAATAGCAGCCATTGAAGCAAAACGTATGGATAGCGAACTGCCTTCTGTGCCACCGCAAGCAACGGAATTGCCCGCCGACAAGAAAAGAAAATAACCCGTCGTTACCGCCGTCAATTCCCGTTTAGCGCGATTTTGAGCACTTCGTTAGTGTTCTTGACGAATTTGAAGCGCAGGCCTTTTTTGGCCTCTTTGGGGACTTCGGGCAGGTCTTTTTTATTTCGAGCGGGCAAAATGACGGTTTTGATACCCGCTCGTTTTGCCGCTAAGATTTTTTCTTTCAAGCCGCCAATCGGCAGCACAAGGCCCCGAAGCGTAATCTCGCCAGTCATTGCAACGTCGGGTCTGACGGGCTTGTGCAAGAGCAGCGACACAAGCGAGGAGAACATAGCGACGCCTGCGCTTGGCCCATCCTTGGGGACGGCGCCTGCGGGGACGTGTATGTGGTAGTCAAATTTGGTGAATTTGGTCGATTCGATACCGAGCTTGCCGGCGTTTGACTTTAGGATTGAGAAAGCGGTCTGGGCGCTTTCCTTCATCACGTCGCCGATGTGCCCCGTCAATTGCAGATTGCCCTTGCCCGGCATCGAGGCCGACTCGATGAAGAGTATCTCGCCGCCCACCGGCGTAAAAGCAAGCGCCGTCGCCACACCCGGTATCCCCGCCCGCAGCGCCAGCTCTGACTCGTATTGCGTCGGGCCTAATATCCTGCCCAGGTCGCCAGCACCAATGGTTGCACTTTTCTTTTTGTTCTTGGCAATATCGGTTGCCACCGCTCTGCATACCGCGGCTATATTTCTCTCCAGATTTCGCACGCCCGCCTCGCGCGTATAGCTGCGGATAATGGCAACGATTGCCTCACCCTTTATCTTCAGCCGGTTCTTCCCCAGGCCGTGCTCCGCAAGCTGCCGCGGGACGAGGTATTTCTTTGCGATATTCAGTTTCTCGCTCTCGGTGTAGCCCGGCAGCTCGATGATTTCCATTCGGTCGTGCAGCGCCGGCGGAATCGGCTCGGCGTAGTTGGCCGTGCCGATGAACATAACGTTCGACAAATCGAACGGCTGGTCAAGATAATGGTCGGTGAAACTGTTGTTCTGCTCCGGGTCGAGCACCTCCAATAGCGCGCTCGCAGGGTCGCCCCTGAAATCCGCCCCGATTTTATCCAGCTCATCGAGCATAAATACCGGATTTTTGGCGGCCGTCTTGCGCAGCTCCTGCAGGATTCTCCCCGGCAGTGCCCCAATATATGTCCTGCGATGTCCGCGAATGTCCGCCTCGTCGCGTATGCCGCCTAACGATATCCGAATGAATTTTCGTCCCATTGCGCGTGCAATCGACTTACCCAGCGAGGTCTTGCCCACGCCGGGCGGCCCAATAAAGCACAGTATGGGACTTTTGCCCGCGGGATTGAGTTTTCGCACCGCCAAAAATTCCAGAATCCGCCTTTTGACCTTTTTCAAATCATAGTGGTCGCGGTTGAGAATGCCCTGGGCACGCCTTATGTCAAGACGGTCCTCCGTCGCCGACGACCATGGCAGCTCACAGACAAAATCCAGATATGTCCTTATCACGCTGTATTCCGGTGAAATCGGCAGCATCTTGCTCAGCCGGTCGAGCTCCCGCATCGCCTCCGCCTCGACCCTTTCCGGCATCTTCGCTTTCTTGATATTCTCGGTAAGCTGCTTCAGCTCTTCGCCCCGCCCGTCGTCCTTGCCAAGCTCGGTCTGAATCGCCTTTAGCTGCTCCTGCAAAAAGTACTCACGCTGGCTCTTCTCGACGGACTCACGGACCCGCCCCTGTATCTTGTGGCTCAGCTCGAGAACATCAAGCTGATTGGCAAGCGCAACTGAAATCCGCTCCAGGCGTTTGCCGGCGTCAAGCTCCTCGAGGAGTTTTTGCCTCTCTTCGGTTTTCAAGCTGATGTTCGCGGCGAGATAATCCGCCAGCGCGGATGGGTCTTCAATCTCCTCGAGCAGGGCGGACACCTCTTCAGGCACGTTTGAGCTCAGGGCTATAACCCGATTCGCCGTCTGCCGGACGTTCACCATCAGGGCCTTCAACCTCTTTGTCATCCGGGTCTCTGCTTTCAGCGGCCTGGCCCTGGCCTTGAGATATGGTTCGGTCGCCACCGGCTCAGTTACCTCAAACCGTGCTATGCCGTGAACGAAAATGCTCATCGACCCCTGTGGCGCCCTGATAACCTTCAGCACCGTTGCCACAGTTCCAACTTTATAAAGGTCCGCGAAGTCCGGTTTGTCGGTGTCCGGTTTTCGCTGCGTCAAAATCCCTATGACCGTATCATTCGGCTTAACATCCTTCAAAAGCGCCTTGCTCTTCTCCCTGCCGACCGCCAACGGCGCAACGGTCCCCGGATAAATAACCGCGCTTCTAATTGCAAGAATCCCAATCTCATCAGGCAGCTTGAACTCCTGATTGTTTGTCCGGCGATTGTCTTGTTCCGCACCCGCCGCTTGCTCTATCCCCGGCGCCTCCGCCGGTGACATCTCATCGGACCCGCCTTCTCCCATATACAGAAAATCTCTCAAAGTGCTGTCCATCTTATCCATTCATCTGCTCGGTAACTACTTATTCGTGAATAACTTCGGCCACGATGCTCTATTGTTAAACAGCCGTCGTT
>CAYUIL010000055.1:8519-11385 GCA_964444715.1 uncultured Pirellulales bacterium
ACCTTTTCGCACGGCCCTAATATACGCTTCGGTCGGCAAAAAGTTATAATTTAACAAAAATCCGAAAAAGCTGTCAGCTTTTCTGGTGCGATTCGTAATTATTTTCGTATGAGGTGACCGGAAGTCAGGGAAATCCGTTTGCATAAAGCGAGGAAGCGTAATAAACTGATGCCGTTGACAAAAGAGGCAGTTGGAAAAAGTTGAGGAAACATTATGAATCCGGTAGATAGACGCTCCTTTTTGAAGGCCTCGGCCCTTGCCGGCGGTGCAATAATCGCCGCTCCCATTCTATCCGACGGCTGGCTGACCTTCGCGGGGACTGAAACCGCGGGATATTTTGAAAAGGAATTCGGCGTCACTGACGCTTTGTGCAAACGGGTGCTGGGCAAGGCGCTGTCAAAAGGCGGCGATTTTGCAGACCTGTATTTTGAGCATACCGTATCCAATTGGCTCGGTCTTGAAGACCGCAAGGTTGACCGCGCCTATACAAGCGTCAATCTCGGCGTCGGCATTCGCACGGTCAAGGGCGACCAGGTCGGCTTCGGTTTTACACAGGAGCTGTCCGAAAAATCGATGATGGCCGCAGCCGCAATGGCTGCCACGATTGCCGATGGTTCCGCCAGGCCCGCCGCGGGCAAATTTGTAACTCTTCACGCGGGCAACTACTATCCGACGACCAGCACGAAGCTGGCGCCGTTGTCGTCGCGCCTCGCACTGGTTGAGGGCGTCGCCGAAAAATGCTTCAAGCGTTCGAGCTACATTATTAAGGTCAGCGCCGGTTTTAACGGCATTCAAAAGCGAATAATGGTCGTTACAAGCGACGGCGTCAAGGCGGAGGATTTCCTGCCCAATAGTGCACTTGTTGCATCCGTCGCCGCCGAGAAAGAAGGACGCAAAGAGCAATTCTGGTTCGCCAAGGGCGGCCGGCGCGACTTTTCTTATTTTACAGACGGTATTGTAAATGAGGTGGCCGAGCACGTGGTTGACGGCGCTGTAACGCTTTTCGATGCTGTGACTCCGCCCGCGGGCGAGATGCCGGTTGTTTTCGGCCCCGGCATACCAGGTGTCCTGCTGCACGAGGCAATCGGGCACGGCTTCGAAGCCGACTTCAACCGCAAGAAGACGTCGATTTACTGCACGATGATGGGACAAAAAGTTGCTGAGCCGTTCGTTACGATTGTCGACGACGGCACCTGGCCTGCGGCGCGCGGGTCAATCAACTTTGACGATGAGGGAAGCCCAAGCCAGCGCACGGTGCTTGTCAAAAACGGCGTACTCAAAAGTTATATGCACGATAAAATCTCAGCCCGTCATTATGGCCTGTCTTCAACGGGCAACGGCCGACGCGAAAGCTACGAACACTATCCGGTGCCGCGAATGCGCAATACCTATATCCTGTCCGGCCCAAACAAGCCGCAGGAGATTATCGAGAGCGTCAAAAAAGGCATTTATATCCAGGAAGTCAGTAACGGTCAGGTGAATATCGGCCAGGGCGATTTTGCGTTTTATGTTTCACAGGGCCGGCTTATAGAGGACGGCAAACTCGGCGCGCCCATCAAGGACGTCAACATTATGGGCAACGGCCCAAAGATGCTGCGGGATACTATTATGGTTGCCGACGACCTCCAACTGGCTTGGAACGGCCTGTCCACCTGCGGCAAAGAAGGACAGTTGGTGCCGATAGACGCCGGTATGCCTACCGTTCTCGTTCGGTCTCTGACCGTCGGCGGCATTGGTAAGCAGGGAGCATAATATGAACAAACAGATGCGCGACCTCTGTCGCTGGGTAATGGAAACCGCCCGCAAGGCAGGTGCGAATGATTCGAGGGTGTCGCTCGAAAAAAAACGCTTTGTGGAGCTGCGGTACAGGGACAAAAAACCGGAGATAATCAAACAGGCCGCCACGGTGCAGTTGTCCCTTAACCTTTATGTTGCCGGTCGCTATTCCTCACAGAATACTTCCGATTTGCGAAAGGAGGCCCTCAAAGGGTTTATTTCAGACGCCGTTTCCGCCACCAAACTGCTGGCCCAGGACCCTTATAGAACTCTGCCGGACCCGAAGTATTATCGAGGGCGAGCCGATATCGACTTGAAGATTGAGGACTCCACCTACGACGATATCCCGGCGGAGCAGAAGCACGCATTAGTTAAAGCCGCTGAAAAGGCCGCCTGGTCGCAGGGCGCAGACAGAATCGTCTCCGTCGAAGCGTGGTGCGGCGATGATTCGGATGAGGCAGTTACCCTGACCAGCAACGGTTTTTCCGGCTATAACAAGTCCACGAGTTTCGGCGTAGCTGCTTCGGTCAGCGTCCGTGACGACGATGGCCGCCGGCCGGAGGCATACGATTACGCAAGCTGCCGAATGCACAAAAAAATGGCTAATCCTGAAACTGTCGGCAGCAACGCCGCCCGGCGGGCATTGGCCTCGCTGGGAGCAAAAAAAATAACAACGGCTACGATGCCCATCATCATCGAGAATCGCAATGTGCCGCGGATTATGGGCGCATTCTTTGAAGCGCTTACGGGACAGAACATCTATCAAAAACGCTCGTTTCTCGCCGACAAAAAAGGACAGAAAATCGGCAGTGACAAGTTCACCCTCGTTGACGACCCCTTCATCCCTGAGGGGCTGGGAAGCCGCTTGTTTGACAACGACGGTATCGCAGCGAAGAAGCGAACTGTTGTGGAGGCCGGCGTCTTAAAAGATTTCTATATTAATTGGTATTACAGCCGAAAACTCAGCTGCGAGCCGACCTCCGGCTCGCGCGGCAATATGATTGTCCCCGCGGGCGCTCGCTCGGTTAATGAGATTATGAAGGACCTCGGCAGAGGCGTCCTCGTCACCAGTTTTCTCGGCGGCAATTCA
>CAYUIL010000056.1:0-11376 GCA_964444715.1 uncultured Pirellulales bacterium
CACAGGACGGGCGACCCGGGTGTGGCGTTCATCGACCGAATCAACTCCAGCAACCCAACGCCGGCTCTGGGTGAGATTGAGGCGACAAATCCCTGCGGCGAACAGCCGTTATTGCCTTACGAGGCCTGCACGTTAGGCAGCATCAACCTCGCAAAATTTGTAATCGACGACGGCTCAAAGCCGGACATCGACTGGCCCGGCCTAAGCGAGACGGTGAAGTTAGCGGTGCGGTTTCTCGACAACATCCTTGACGCCTGCAACTATCCCGTTACTGAAACCGCCGAAATCGCAAAGTCGAACCGCAAAATCGGGCTGGGCGTTATGGGCTTTGCCGATTGTCTTTTTATGCTCGGCATCCCTTACGACAGCCGCGACGGCGTCAAGTTCGCCGAATCGGTTATGAAGTTCATCAATGATACAGCCCGCGAGGCAAGCAGTGAGCTGGCCGAGCAGCGAGGGGCTTTCCCGAACTGGACCAACAGCACCTGGAGCACCGAGACAAAGCTGAGGGTCCGAAACGCCTCGATTACCTGCGTGGCCCCCACCGGCACGATAAGTATAATTGCCGACTGCTCCTCCGGTATCGAGCCACTATATTCGCTTGTGTTCCTCCGGCAGGTCCTGGCAGGCAAAAAGCTGTTGCAGGTAAACCCCGTTTTTAAGGATGTTGCCGAAAAACACGGCTTTTACAATGATGCCCTTGTCCAGCAGATTCTCAAGACCGGAAGCATCCAAAAGGTAGCTGAAATCCCCGCAGAAATTCGCAAAATCTTCAAGTGCGCCTACGACATTTCGCCCGAATGGCACATCCGTATGCAGGCCGGCTTTCAAAAGCACTGCGATGCCGCGGTCAGCAAGACGATAAACTTCACCGAAAGGGCCAAGGTCTCCAGCGTGGACAAGGCATATCGGCTCGCGTATCGTCTTGGCTGCAAAGGAATTACGATTTACCGCCGGCACAGCCGGGCTGACGAGCCGATGACGCTTTGTTAGCAATGAGGCGGGCAAGCTGACACTTCGTAACACCCAGCCCGATTAAGAACAGGCAGCACATAAATTGGCGACCAGCGTATGTATTATAGGACTTATAAAGAGCAATTTGGGCTAAAGTGATAGTAAGGTATTAGCCGATAGTGGAGGAAAGCAGAACAAAGTTTTTCTCCCCTCCGGAAAACATCGGGTAGCGAGGCGTTACTCGATGTTTTCTTTTTTGTTATCACGTCCAAGAACAAATAGAAACGAAGATTTTACCTGCTCAGATAAATGACGATGCCGACCAGCACCAATATCACCACTACGCAGACCGCCAGCGCCGAGTAAAACACCCACATAAACTGCCTGGTCTGCCGCGTAACGATAAACTTCAGGTATCTGTCGCTGGCCGCGAATGTCCGGCTCATCCGCGATATGCCGTCGGTGTGGTCCTGCGTGCTTTGATTCAGCTTGCCAAGTGATTCATTAAATTTATTGAACGTCTCGGTCATCTGGACATCGATGTCTGCCGAGGCCGAAAGCTGCCTGTCGATATTGGCAAGGGCGTCTGTCTGCCTTGCGCTCTCCGCCGGAATTTTCTCAACGGCCTCGAGCATTTGCTGGTCCTTGAGCAGATTCGCCTTTAGTTGCGAAATGAGCTGTTCGGTCAGGACTTTTTGGTTTTCGACGACGGCTGGAAAACTCTCGAGCAGCTTCGGCAACTGGTCAACGCGGGTAATAAGGTCTTCGTGCTGGGCGACCTGTCTGCGCAAATGGTCGTTTATGCCGCTTAGTTCGTCTATGAGTCGGTCGAAGCCGGCCTGGAGCTTTTCGAGAGATTCGCTCTTGCCGCGGACGGCAACGGCCTGGACCGGGCCGTTTTTGCCGCGGCTGGGCCCAGTGGATGCCGATGGTGTATCCTGCATCAGGCCGTCTTCGCTTAGCGGCGGCGAATGGTAGTCGTCGTGCGCCGCCGGCAGGCGATTACGCAGCCGGCTCATCAGACGCGATAATAAGCCCTGCAGTCCCATTCTTTTTAACAGCCCCTCAAATGCTAAACTGCCTTCGGCTTGAGATTATCGCACATCCCGCCTATGTTGCCAAGCCCAAAGTGTGCAAACTATCCCACACGGAAGGGGTTTGTGCTAATATGGACGGGCGGAAGGTAGATGACCGATGACAGAGGACCGAAGACGGAAAACATTTCAGATTTGGGATTGAGGACTGCGACAGATGAAGCTGGTGGCGTATAGAAGGAACGGTGCGGAATCGATTGGGGTTCTGGCGGGAAAGGGGATAATCGACATACCAACAATGTGGGAGGGGACAAAGCCGGCGAGGAGCATTATAGAGATTCTGCAAAGAGGAGAGGTGTGTTTAACAGAAATAAAAGAGTTGGCGGAGGCGAGCGAGATTGTCATTCCTATCGCACAGGTGAAGGTGCTTGCGCCGATAGCAAGGCCGGGGAAGATACTTGCGCTGGCGGGAAACTACGGCGGGCATATCAAGGAGGCGTCGCTGAAACGCGGATTTAAGTTAGGACTGTCGGATGCTGCGAGGCGGACGACGGTGCCGAGGCCGTTTTTGAAGCCGGCAACGACGGTAATTGGGCCGGGGGATGAGATACCGTGGCCGATGTATAGCGAGCAGATTGATTATGAGATTGAATTGGCGGTGGTCATCGGCAGGATGGCGAAGTGTGTTGAGGCGAAAGAGGCGATTGACTATGTTGCGGGGTATATGATTGCCAATGACGTTTCGGCTCGGAGCGTGACATTCAAGAAGAGCAGAACCACTCGGCCGTGGGATGAGTTTTATGACTGGATGGCGGGCAAATGGGCGGACGGGTTTTGCCCGATGGGGCCATATTTAGTTACGAGTGAAGAGATTAAGGATGTGCAGAATCTGGAAATGGAGTTGAAGGTAAATGGCGAGGTTCGGCAGAAGGCGAATACATCGAATATGATTTATTCGGTGGCGGACGTTGTGTCGTTTTTGAGTTTTCTTATGACGCTGGAGCCGGGGGACATTATCCTCACGGGGACGCCGGCAGGGGTCGCTGCGGCGACCGGCAAGTTTTTGCAGCCGGGAGACGAAATTGAATGCAGAATCACCGCCCTGGGCACACTGAGCAACACCCTTGGCCAAAAGCCCGCTGGGTTCTATGAACCGTTGGCGGAATAACAGGTCCTGATGGCAAAAGATAGAGGACCGACGACATAAGACGGGAGGCCGCAGGACGATGGAGAATGAACGACCCCGATAGAGATTGGGACTTTCGCTTCGCTGCGAGGAGAATAAAAAGGCCCTGCGTTTGCAGGGCCTTTCATTGCGTATCGAAGGTGAATTTACTTAGGTGTTACGTTGACGGCACAGGGTCCTTTCTTTCCCTGGCCAATACTGAATTCGACCTTTTGGCCCTCCGCGAGGTCGGCGTGTCCGCCGGTCTTGACCTCAGAATGATGGACGAACAACTCTTCGCCGCCGTCGTCCGGCACTATAAACCCAAAACCTTTTTTCACGTTAAACCATTTTACTGTACCTATACTCACTTGTGCTCCTTTGGCCATTGTCGGCCATACTATTATTATGTCTCTCACCTTGTTCAAGAGGATACTCCTGAGAGACGGAGGAATATACTCAACGGGGAACAATACTACCACAAAGCCATCATAAAATCCAGACAAAAATGAACAAATTTTCAAGCAGAATCCACGCCACAGACAAGGTTTTCTTGACAATACCCGGCCGGCAGGTATCCTAAAACCGTGTCAAACAGATAGAGGACAAATGGCAAGAATGCTCACTATGAACAGGATTGCACCTGCGATTTTAGTTTTGGTGGCCGGGTTGTATTTGCCCGGCTGCAACCCCGCAAAGACCAACCTCGCCGTCTTCGACTACCGCTTCGAGGCAGCCGATTACAGCCAGGCCGGCATCTTTGCTCAACAGAAAATCCGAAAAGGCAAAACGCCGGCGGGCGACGACCTCCTCTGGACACTTCAGCTCGCCGCCGCCGAGAGAATGCAACTCAACCACCCGCAAGCAATCGCCTCCTTCGATAAAGCCGAAGAGATGCTCAATTACTACGCCCCGCAGTCCGAGCTTGTCGATGCAGTCGGCTCAACCATCGTAAACGACAACCTCATCCCTTATAAAGGCGAAGAATATGACGGCATAATGGTCAACACCTACAAAGCCCTCGACTTCCTCGCCGAAAAAAATCTCGACCTCGCCAGGGTCGAGCTTAACCGCGCCTTAGACAGGCAAATGCGCGCCAGAGAGCATTTCAACGAAGAAATCAGAAAGCTCGAAGCCAAGCTCGAAAAGCAAAAACAGAAAAGCAACTATGACGTTAAGGCCCTCGCCGACGACTCCAACACGCTGGCTCGCGTTAACGCTCTGTATCCCAACATTGACCAGTTCAAGCCGTATCCCGATTTCGTCAACCCCTTCACGACGTATTTGGCCGCAGTGTATTTCGCTCTCGTCGGCGAATACGAAAGGGCCAGCTATCTCTTCAAAGAGTCCGCCGGTATGGTCCCCGATAATGACTATATCGCGAAAGACCTGCTCCTGACAGACGACGTTATTGCCGGGAAAGCAAAACTGGAAAATATGGTGTGGGTGATATTCGAGAATGGCCTCGGCCCCGTGAAAGAGGATGTCCGCATCGACCTGCCCTTGTTCCTCACAGCCAGCCGGGTCCAGTATGTAGGTATCGCATTGCCCCGATTGCGGCTCAGGGACTTCGCTTACCCCTGCCTGATTCTCGAAACCGACGACGGCAGATGCCCGACAAAACAAGTCGCCGATATGGACAGGGTCATCCAGACCGAATTCAAAAAGGATTTCAAGGGCATTCTCGCCAGGGCCATCGCCTCCGCCGTGCTCAAGTCCGTTGCCCAGTCCGCCGTCCATAACCGCAGCGATAATGACCTCGCGAGTGGGCTGGCAACCGTGCTGGTGGGCCTTTACAGTTACGCCACCACCGCCGCCGACGTCCGCATCTGGACCGCACTGCCGAAGGATTTCCAGGTTGCCAGATGCCCCATCCCTCAGGAGCGCCGGCTCAAAATCGCCCCCGCCGGCGGCGCACCATTCGAAGTAAATATTCCCACTTGCAGCAATGCTATTGTCTATGTTAAAATTGTTCGGGCCGGGGCTTCACCCGTGTATGAAGTCCTGGCGTTTTAGGGGCCGTGTGCCTTGTTTATTGAATGTCTGGAGGTGAAATATGAGATTTACACTTTACACTTTGCTGTTCGTCCTCGCGGTCGGTTTGTTCAGCTGCGGCCAGCCGCAAGAAAAAGGTGTCATCCTGCAGGAAGGCATCGCAAGCGACAACCTCGCAAACAACATTGTCACAAGACCGGTTATCCACGCCTTCAGCGCCCTCATAGGCGAAGGCATCGAGGTTAAACGAGCAGTCACTTACGTCAACAAAGCCGGCTTTATGCAGCTCGAAGTCGCTGGCTACAACAAATCGTTCGACACCAGAAGATTCGAATACAAGGTCGAATGGCTCGATGGCTCAGGGATTGTCATTGACTCCGTAACCAGCAAGTGGCTGCTGACCTCCGCGGCGGGGAAATCACCGTTCGCCATCAAGGCCGTCGCGCCGAGAACCACCGCAGTCGATTTTCGTATGAACACTCGAATAGTTAAAAACTGACTTGTCCGCCTCAGGCGGGATTGGAGAGTTGACTATGACTAAAAAATTATTGCCGTTTGTCCTGGCGGTGGTCCTCTGCGGCTGCCAGGCCCCAACCGAAAACATCGACACCATCAATGACGCCGGTAAGCCCGTTATGCAGCTCGATTACCGCGACTTCGACAGGGCCGCAAGCGAAATGGTCCAGTCTATGATTGCCTCAGGTGCCCTTAAAAAGGAGGGCGGCGGCAGATACGTCGTCGCCACGGGCCGCATCGTCAACGACACTATGCAAAGAGTCGATACCGACCAGTTGATGGCCAAAGTCGAACAGGAGCTTGCCAACAGCGGGCTTGTCGTTATGACCTCGGCCGTCGGCGGAGGCACCTCCTCACGCGACAGTATGGTCTACGACGTCCGCGACATCAGGGATTCCGACAAGGGCGACGAATTCAAAAAGGAAACCCTCCAGGCCAAAGGCCAGCTTATCGCCCCCGAGCTGAGTATGTCCGGAAAAATTATCCAGAGAAACGTCCGCTACGACAACGACAAACAGCAGGTCGAGTATTACTTCCAGCTCCAGTTGACAAACCTGACATCGGGATTGCGTTACTGGCAAAACGAAAACATTATCGGTAAACGCGGCAGCAGCAAAACCGTCCCGTGGTGAGTTTCCCGACGGTTTTGTTCGCCGTTTGGAGGTGCTGTAAAATGAGAACCGTTTGCGCACTGTTCGCAATCACGGCCATCCTCTGCTCCCTCGTATTCGCTGATGATGCAACGCTCCGCCAGGTGCAGGGACAAGGCCCCACAAGAGATGAAGCCATAAAGAACGGCCTTTATCAGGCCGTCGCACAGGCAAGAGGCGTCAAGGTCGGCTCCGGCGATTACTCCTTCGGCTACCGCTCCGCTTCAGCCGATATAAATAGAGGAGGAACAGGCAAACAGGTCGAGTTCGACGCCGTCTCCGTCCAGACCGCCGGCACCCTCAACACCACTGAAATCGCCGGCTTGGTCAAAACCTACGAAGTCATCGACGAAAAAAAACTCGACGATAATACCTGGCAGGTTACCCTCAAGGTCTGGGTCTATGACCACAAGCCCGTCGATAAATCCGCTCGCCTGCGCCTCGCCGTGATGCCGATAAGGACCACCGTAGGGTCATATATCTTCGCCGGCCTCGTTATGCCCGCCGATACGCTCGCAGACAAACTCTCTCAAAAGCTGACCACCTCGCTGGCCCAGACAAATAAATTCGCCGTCCTCGATAGAGAGCATATACAGGAATACCTCCACGAGCAGAAAGTGCTCTTCAACACCGCGCCTCTCGAAGAGCAGGCCAGAATCGGCGAAGTGCTTGGCGCAGATTTTCTGCTCGTCGGGACCGTCACCCAGGCCGGCCTGCGCATCAAACACACCGCCACCGACGCCATCGCGCACACCTTCAGGGAATACGATGCCGACTTCGCATTCGATTACCGCCTCATCGTCGCTCCGTCGCGGCGGGTCAAATTTTCCGATTCGGTCCGTCTGCATCTCGAAACCGACGAAGTCAAAAAGTTAGTCAAGGAATGGGAACCCTCCGACCTCGATTATGACGAGCTTGCCGATAATCTCATCGCCAAAGTCGCGGCAGAAGTCGTCAACAAGCTAAGCGACAGATTGTACCCGCCTCGCATTGCCATAATCGCAGCCGACGGCAACGTCATCATTGACCAGGGCGGCGACCGCCTTGTAACCGGCACTTTGCTCGATGTCTTCAAACCCGGTCAGCAGATAACCGATTCCGACACCAAGGAATCCATCGGCTCAACCGAAATCCTGATTGCCACTATCCGAATCGATAAGGTAACTCCCGCTATGTCCTATTGCTCCGTCGTCTCCGGCGACGCATCGAAACTTTCGCAGGGCCTTGTCTGCCGCATAAAGGCGCTTCCGCAACAAGAACCCGAAGGCGCAAAAAGTCAGGAGCAAAGGACCCCGCAGGGCGGCGTCAAACTCCCCTTCGATTAACCGTTTGTCGGTCTTTGCTCGATATTCAACGTGTTGAGCGAATGCCGCCCCCCAACGATTTGCCGGCATTGGTCGGTCGGATTTAGGTCCAAAAAACCAGATACGCGGCTTGCAACAGGGCAGAATTTCTAAACCCTATCCCAAGACTTCCATTATTGGCGTTTTTGATGCCATTTATGGTGTTTTTTGAGTTTTCGGGATGGCTTGTAAGAAACGCTCTACGGCCTCAAAATGGTGTTTAATCTCTCAAAAAGGCCGGTTTGCACAAAAAAACTTGATTTTTTAGGACGGAGGTGCTATGCTGCATTCAAATACGGTTTAGCGGCGTACGCTAAGCATATATAAAATCTTTAGGTGGGAAGTGTATAGGGTAATAATGAATGAAGGAGGAAAATAATGATTAGGAAATATATATCTCTTGTGGTTTTTTTGTGCCTGCTGGTAATGGTCAAAGGTGCTTTTGGCGAAGAGCAGACCGATGTCGATTACCAGGACAACTGGCATGACATAACGAGCAGCCCGGGTGCTACTAATGTCACCGACAGTAACTGGTTCGACCCCGAGGCCTGGGGTGCAAAGGGAAACACCCCCGGAACCGGCGTGCCGCACGATCCTGGCCCTCGTCCCCCGGACGCGAACGTATGGGCGGCCATCGAGGCCAAACCACCGGGCCCGAACATCGTCGGAGGCAATGCCGCGTGTTCGCGGCTATCTATATATCCCTGGACTGGGGGGACTCAGATAGGGCCGGGGCAAAGTATTGTACTGACGGTCGAAGCCAATGCTACCAACCCCGTCAACTTCAACTGTGGGACGCGGATCGGCCTGTGCGGTTTAGACCCCTTTGATAGTTCAAACTATGGTTACGCTGTTCTCAATGTGTATGGGGGCACAATGTACACGTCGTTGGCGCGAACCGTTGATCCGATTGGCCTCTGGGTCGGCGGCGGCCGTCCCCCTGCGGGGACTGGACTCAACTACGGCACCGTCAATATGTATGGCGGAAACATAATTGTCAACGGGATTCGGATTAATTACGGCGACGTAAATCTCTACGGGGGACTTCTGTATAATACCCTCGCTGTCGCAGATAATAACTTTGCCATTTCCACAGCGCACGCTATGAACAAGATTAATATCGAGGGCGACGGAACATCGGGCGGAGAGCTGCGATTAAAGGGTGACCGGAGAGACCAGGTTGATGATTTCTTCAGAAGTGGCCGGATTTGTCCCTGCTGGGGCCATGGTATCCTTTACGTCGACTACAACGGCACTGACACAAGTGTCACCGCCAAATGCACACCAGGAAGTGCGTGGAACCCGACGCCGACGGACCGCGAGGAGCGCATAGCTTTGGACTCTAATCTTATTACCTGGTCACCCGGTAACTGGGTGCAGGACGCCATCGAGCCCAACGGCACTCACGCTGTGTACTTGGGGTTGGACTTCAACGACGTTAACACCTGTGCCGCGGGTAGCAATGCCAGTAGCGCAGATTACAGCGATAGTAATCTGACGGTTCATATTATACACAACGGCGAGGACTGGAACAGCTTGGAGATAGAGTGTCACTCAACAGATGTTAACAGCAATTTCACGACGAGTACACCACTTTGGAAGGTCAGAGAGATTTTCATCCTACATGGAAAGCATTATCTGAAGTTGAAACGGGATGAGAAATGCAGCGGCGATGAATATGTGGTAATCCATCACTCGGATCCCAACGTCCGCGGCAAGAGGGGCCGTATCAGGGTGGATGCGACGGATGGTTCCACGACAACATACCCTCAGAATTTTTCCTCGGACACGTTTCTCTATACAAACATTGGCACCTATAAGGGCAGGCAGGATGCGAACAGCTACACCCTGGATGTACCACTCGACGCCGGAGCCACCTACTACTGGAGAATTGACGAGTATAATGATGTCAACGACGACAGTCCGTGGCGAGGTCAGGTCTGGCGGTTCCAAACCAGAGGCGGCGATGCAATTGACCCGGTACCCAGCTCGGGAGCCGTCGGCTTACCCATTCCGCTACAGTTGAGCTGGACACCGGGTGTGTTTGTAGCGGATACCAACGGACACGACGTCTACTTCGGCACCAGCGAGGCCGATGTGGCAAGTGACACGAACAGCAATCTGAAGGGTACCTATCAGGGCAGGCAGGACTCCAACGTCTTCCTGCTCAGCAGCTTGCCTACTGACTTGGCCGCTGACACCAACTACTACTGGCGCATCGATGAGGTCAATGGTGCCACCATCTGGGGAGGCGAGACCTGGATGTTTAGGAATACCAACTACTTTATCATTGACGACTTCGAGAGCTACAACAGCGACGAAGCTCTGTTGGCGAGATGGGATATGGGTGATGTGTACGAGAGCTGCCCGTACCAATACCCCAGTGGTGAGATTGGGTGGGCGTCTGTCTCTGACAATGGAACTATGCGGTATGACTACGATAATTACCACGGGAATGTAAACTGCAGTTCCTGCTACTTCTCAGAGGTGAGATTCGACGCCAACGGCGAGGACTGGACTGGCGGCGGTGCTTTGCCCGACAACGATAAGGCCAGAGTTCTGGCAATATCTTATATCGGTGGGCCGCGTAACAGTTCGGATAACAAGTACGACCCGAACTACGACAAGATGTACGTGGCGATTGAAGATACCGGTACCAATTTTGGCAGTATCATCTTGAACAGCGACCCCGAAGGGCAGAGGATGAGTGTGCAGAAGCAGTGGAAGGTCAGTCTTACCGACCTGAACAGTCCGGATGTGAATCTCAAGGCCGTCAAGTATCTCTACCTCGGCTTTGGCATCAGATGTAATGCAGGGCTTCAAGGCGGCACCGGAACGGTTACGTTCGACGACATCCGGCTGTACCAAAGGCACTGCGTGCCGGAATATGGGCCCGTTGCCGATTTAAGTGGCGACTGCCGGGTGGATATAAACGACGTCAACATGTTTGCCGACCAGTGGCTCAGTAAGCAGACAGTGGTTACTCCCAAGGAGCCGTGCAACATCGACCCCAACCTTGTGCTCTGGTACAAATTCGACGAGACTACCCTCAAGGTTGTGACGGACTCCTCAGGACATAACTACAACGGCGATGTTAATGTTAAAAGCGGCGTGGCCGACGACAGTTGGTGGGACACCACTGGCGGCTATGACGGCAGTGGGTGCATCAACATGATTTTGGACTTTAACACGATTGTTGAGGCCAATAAGGCGGCGCTGGGCTTCGTGGCTACCAAAAAAGCCATAACCTTCTCAGTCTGGGTCAATGCGGACGTTTACTCGCCGCCCGACTGGTGGGCCCGGCTTATCAATGTCCACCAGGACACTAACTCGTACACCTCTTATGAGAGCGAGGTTGTGGAGATTGAGTGCCCGACAGCGCGGCCTCCAGCGGAGAGCAACGGCCCGTATGTCCGTTTCATCTCCGACCCCTTGATCGCCGATGAAAAAGAGCGTTCAGAGCAAATGCAAATGAGCGACTTTGGAGACGGCTGGCACCATTATGCCTTTGTTAGGGACGCCGATGTCAACCTGATGCGTATCTATCATAACGGCGGGGTGGTTGCAGAGGTGAACAATCTTATCACGCCTATGTTTGGACTCCCGATTGAGTCGTTCCGCCTCGGTGACTGGGATAGAGGAGGAAGCCCTCTCCCTGTTGGCAGGACGTGGATTGGCAGGATAGACGATTTCAGGGTTTACGACTATGCCTTGTCGCA
>CAYUIL010000057.1:0-11270 GCA_964444715.1 uncultured Pirellulales bacterium
GTCTCAGCAGGGACAAGCTCCGCCGCCTTCGGCAGGACCGCTGCCTGTGCGCCGATAAATGCGGTCGCAATATAAACGATGCCAGCGACAAAAACACACAATCTCATAAATCACCCTGCAACTGTCGGTAAGTGCCGCGGATGTTTTAAGCCATCGCCCGCGTGCTTTCAAGAGCAAACCGCCGGCTATAGGGATGAATTCTGTTGCAAATCATCGTTGATTGCTGACAATTATAAGTCGAAAATGGTTTTCACGCTGCACAGATATATCTTCCGCGAGGTCTTCAAGGTTTTCTGCCTCGCCGCCGTGGCTCTGACGCTTATGATGAGCTTAGGCAGCATCCTGCGCCCCGTCCAGGAATACGGCGTAGGCCCCGGCCAGGTCATCGACCTTATGGCCTACTTTCTGCCGATTACACTGACCTTTGTGCTGCCGATGGCTGCGCTGTTTGCGACCACACTTGTTTATGGCCGGCTGGCAAACGACAACGAGCTTGACGCCTGCAAAGCAAGCGGTATATCGCTGCTGCCGCTGGTCTACCCCGGGCTTGCGCTGGCAATAATGGTCGCAACGGCCAATCTGCTGCTGAGCTTTTACGTGATGCCTATTTTTGTCCACCGCGCAGAAAGCTCCCTCAAAGACAACGCTAGGCAGATACTGTTTCGAAACGTCCAGCGAAAGGGTTACTATCAGCTCCCGCCCGACGGCCGATACCGAATTTACGCCGATAACGCCGACATCAGGAATAATGTCCTTTCGGGCGTTGTCGCCGCAGAAGTCACGGACAATGGCTCCATAAAAAAAATCATTACCGCCGAAACCGCCAGGGTAACCTTCAACCCCCACGAAAAATTCAATGAGGTTCGCATTACCGCCCACAACACCAATCAGATGGGACCTGCCGAGGAAGCGGGCTTCTCGGCCGAATGGCTCTCGCTTACCGCGGAATTCGGCTCCCTGTTGGGCGACAACATTAAATTCAAAAAAATAGATGAAATGAAGCAAATCCGCCTCGACCCGATGCTCTTCGACCCCATCGCCCGGCTTGCACGCAAGGTATACGCCCGGCTTACCGCAGAACTCCTGGCACAGGAGATAATTACCACAATCACGTCGAGCACAAATAAGCTGTTTCGGCTGCACAGCGACCGTATGCTTGTGGACCTTACGGCGAAAAACTGCATAGTCCTCGATGAAAAACGGCTGCAGCTTGCCGACGATGTGGTGATTATAGAACGTCAGTTGAGCAACAGCGAGCTGCGACAAACCTTGCAATGCCAGAAATGCTTCTTGAACTTCGAAGGAGATGAGCTGGCGCCGACACTGACCCTGGATGTCCGAAATGCAAAATGGCAAACGGACCAGGGCTCAGAGGAATTCCCGGGCAGACATATCGTCAGAGGCCTTGTTCTGCCCGCTGCCGTCACCGACCATTTCAAGACAAGTGATATCCTCAACGAGATAACCCCGCAGGCAATATCATCCGCTCTGCACACCGGCCCAAGCGCTCATCTGGCTAAGCTGCAAAATCAGCTGCAAAGGGAAATCGCCGCAACGCTGGCCGGGATAGGGGCCGAAACTCACTCCCGCCTGGTGTTCGGCATCGGCTGCATAACCCTGATTATGGCAGGCATCGGCCTGGGTATCATCCTCAAAGGCGGGCATTTACTCACCGCTTTTGCCGCAAGCGTCGCTCCTGCTCTGGCACTGGTCGTCTGCATAATGATGGGAAGGAACGTCGCAAAAAATCCAAGTGCTGTTATTGCCCCATTCGGCATTATCTTAATGTGGACGGGCCTCGCTGCCCTGTCTGTGGCGACGCTGGCCTTGTATCGCCGGCTCCTGAGGCACTGAACAACTATGATACGCACCGCCGAGAACGCGGAGACCACAGAGAAGAAAGGTATAAATGAAAATTACAAATTCGAAATCCCAAATATCAAACAAGCAGCAATGGTCGAAATTCAAAATTCCAAACGGCTATCGCCCGTCGTTTGGTTCATTCGATAATTGAATTTTGGAATTTGTTTGGGATTTGAGTTTTGTGATTTGGTATTTTAATGGTTTCTCTGTGGCTAAACGAGAAGTTTTTCTTTGTGGCAAAAAATGAAGATACTCGATAAATACGTCGCGAAAAACTTCCTGGTGGGTTACGCCATCGCATTTTGCACGCTGCTCGGCCTGCGAATAGTAATCGACCTTTTCGTAAATCTCGATGAATTCACCGAGCATGCCAACATCGGAATGCTCGCTGTAATCGGAAATATCTTCACGTACTACGGCCTGCAAAGCACACTGTACTTCCGCGACTTCGCGGGAATGATAACGGTTGTCGCAGCGGCATTTTCGCTGGGTAAGATGGTCCGTTACAACGAACTAATCGCTATGATGGCTTCAGGTGTAAGTCTCAAACGAATCATTGCCCCGATAGTTATCCTCGCGATATTGTTGACGGGGTTTCTGATAATCGACCAGGAATTGCTTATTCCGTCCCTTAGCAACAAACTGGTCCGCGGACAGGACGCCCTCCCAGGCGAAGAATCCTACAATGTGTGGTTTGTCAGCGATGCCAACGGCTCACTAATCTGCTCTAAGAAATTCGATGTGAAATCCTCGACGCTTTACGAACCCATAATCATTACACGCCGGAAAGAACCCGATTCCCTCGTCTGGACGCCGACCGGCTGGATTGAAGCCGACAAGGCAACCTATGATTTTCAAAACCGCTCCTGGCTTCTCACCCACGGCATATTCACCCCCATCCCCAAGCTCGGGCCCCGGCAGCCGGACATCGACGACCGCAACGCGCTTATCCCTCGAATGTCCCTTCCCGCTTACTATACCGATATAACACCACAGGACATCCCCGTTCGACGAAAGGCCGAACACAAAACCCTTCTAAGCTCAAGACAATTGTCTCAACTGGCTGCCGAGGGAACAAAACTAAAGGACCTCGCTTTTCTCTACAGCCAGAAGCACTTCAGAATCACCGACCCTGTTATGAACATTATTATGCTCCTTGTGTGCCTGCCTGTTCTGGTATGTCGGGACCCTAAATCTATGAAATCGGCCGTCGCAATCAGCTTCGCAATCACTGCCGCCTGCCTCGTCGTCAGTTTTATCTGCAAACTGTTCGCTACCGAAGAGCTGTTCGGAATAGTCGTCCCCGAACTTTGGGCCTGGCTGCCCGTCTTCATCTTCGCCCCCATCGCCTTTATTGAAATCGACTCGATGAAAACCTGATTAAGGGGCATTGCAAGCGAAACAACCTCAACCAGTTGATAATGGGTTTTTCAATAATTCAGCTTTCCTGTTTTTCGAAAAATTTTTCTTGACATATTACTTGCTTTTGATGTATACTGATTTTCCGCGGGGCGAAGAATGAGATTTGATGAGGAGAAGTGAGATATTGTATGAACAAGTTCAAACTGTTTGCGCTGATTGTGCTGTTTTCCACCTCGGATATCGAAGCAACCATCGTCAATTTGAACCTCGAATTTGACCCGCAGGTCAACAGCTATACTGTGGGACCGGCTGTTGCCGAAGAGACAGTTGCCACAAATGAGGGCACGACTTCTGAGGACTATTGGACATCCGAAGTCGTGATGCCTTTTAACGATGCAATTACGCTTTCAGCTGGGGATATTCTACAGCTTAACGTACACTTCACCGACAACAAGATGCTGGAGGTTATCAATAGCCCCGAAAGAGTGGAATTCGACCTTTTACTTTCGTCAGTTGAAAATTGGGGCGGCTGGGCAGGCAATCTTCTCGGCAATTTGGAAGTGGACATAACTCATTATCAAAATTTGCCGCAGCCGCACCTGTCTGGTCCCGTTTGGACGAACGACTATGTTTCGTTCTTGGATTCTTGGGCTTGGTTAAACTTGTCGTCCGGGCTGATCGGGAACGGTTCAATGATGGGCGACTTTATAATGGGAGTAACAATACCTCTCACCATTCCGGATACTTACATCCACCCGCCCACTACGAGTTATATGTTCAACTATATCAGGATAGAGTCGTTTGGAATGACGGCGCTTTCGCCGGGAGAATTTCTGCGGGTTGTTCCAGAGCCGACCAGTTTCCTGTTGTTTGCCTTCGCCAGCTTGGTTTGGCTCCGCCACAAAAAATCAACGCACGGCCTAAAATTAAAGCGGGGAAAATAGGAAACTTGAGATAGTTAGGTTTTTTTCAGCTTTAATTTAACTCATTTTCTCTGTGATTTCAGCGGTCTACACGGTGAATATCTTCACACCAATCGCTTTTATTGAAATCGACTCGATGAAAACCTGACGCCGGAAAACTTGCCCGCAAAGCTAAAACTTAAACTTCAGCCCCGTCCCCAGAACGTTAATATCTATCCACTCTTCGGCGGACCTGCTTGCCTGCCACATATAATAGATGTCCATATCCAGTCCCTTCGTCAGCTCAAACGACGCCCCGGCATAAAACCTGTTCCTGTCAATGTTATCATCGTTCAAAGTAACAAATATCTCGTCTGCCACGTACGGCTTGAGTTTGAACGGCGTTAACTCAAATGGAAATTTCACCGTTACCTTGTTCCTGTATCGCCAGACATCCTCCTCGTCCTTTCTGTCCCTGTATTCGAACCTGTTCCTGTCGCTCACCGAAAGCCCAAACATACTCCACTTAAACGTCGCATTCAAATGAGGCCGATTCTCCTGCAACCAGTCGTCATTACTGCCCTTCTCGCTGACGTATCTGAAATTGGCTCCGAGGTCTATCCATTCCCCAAGTCCGGAGTAAACAAATCCCAAATCCTGGTGTTCGTAATACAAATTCCCCCCGTCGTCACCAAGCCGAAGCTCCTCCTCAAACGTGCACTTCCAGCCCTTCGCAATGTCAAAAGACGCTACTGCCGTATTCCACCACTGAAATCCTTTATCTGAGTAGCCGAAGCAAACCCCCCTGAGTAAAATATTGATTACCACAACACACAGGATTCCATTCCTTCTCTTCATTATTAACCTCCTTGAGTAAAATTTTAACGAGTTTCCGCTTTCATTTTGTCCCGTATTTCCTTGTTTATCCTCGCGCTGCACCATTGCCTTCCGCACATCGAGCAGTAATCCGCATCAGGCCCCTTGGGGGCTATGTCCTCGCACGCCTTCTCGTGCATTTTTTGAGCCGTATCCGGGTCTAATGACTGGGCAAGGTGCGCGTCCCAGTCAAGGTCCGCCCTGGCGATACCTAATCGCTTGTCTTGCTCCGCCGCACCTGCAAGTCCTCTCGCCACGTCGCCGGCGTGCGCCGCAATCCTCGCTGCAACCACCCCCGCCCGCACGTCCTCGGCATTCGGAAGACCTAAGTGCTCCCTCGGCGTAACATAGCACAAAAACGACGCACCATAGTATGCCGCCGCCGTCCCCCCGATAGCCGACGTTATGTGGTCATACCCCGGCGCAATATCAGTAACCACAGGCCCAAGAACATAAAACGGCGCGCCGCGACAAATCTCCTGCTGAATCTTCATATTGTATTCTATCTGGTCGAACGGTATATGCCCGGGCCCCTCGACCATAACCTGACAATTTGCCTCCTGTGCCCGCTGCGTCAGTTCACCCAATGTTCTCAGCTCCGCAATCTGCGCCTCATCCGTCGCATCCGCCAGACAGCCGGGCCGAAGCCCGTCTCCTAAGGAAAAACAAACGTCATACTCCCGCATTATAGCGCACAACTCGTCGAACATCTCATATAGCGGATTCTGCCTCCCGTGATGCAGCATCCATTCCGCCAATAGCGCACCGCCCCGGCTCACTATCCCCGCCACTCGTTTCCCAACTAACGACAAATGCTCCCTCAGCACCCCCGCGTGTATGGTAAAAAAGTCAACCCCCTGCCTTGCCTGCCTCTCAATCACCTCAAGGATTACCTTCTCGTTGACCTCCTCTACTGTTCTGTCCGAAACCATCTGGTAAATCGGCACCGTCCCGAACGGCACCGGACATTCCGCTAACAGCGCCTCCCTTATCCCGTCCAAATCCCCACCCGTGCTCAAATCCATAATCGCATCCGCCCCAGCCCCCAGCGCAACCCGCATCTTCTCAATCTCTTCCTGCACCGTGCTGCGGACGCTGCTTACTCCGATGTTGGCATTTACCTTCGTCCGAAGAACGCGGCCTATGCCCACCGGCTTAAGATTACTCTTCAGGTGAATCTTGTTGGCCGGTATCACTAACCGACCCGCTGCAATCTCATCTCGCACAAGCCCCGCCTCGACCCCCTCCGCCTTTGCGACAAACCTCACTTCGCCGCTTGTCCGCCCAGACCGTGCTATCTCTAATTGTGTCGCCATTTTCCCCATCTTCTCAAAAAACCTGTAGGGCGGGGTTTACCCCGCCGATTTAAAACTAAATTTATTTCTTAGTGTCTTAGTGCCTTTGTGGCGAATAATAAAAAAATCGCTTCTCTAAGGAAGCGATTTCAACATTTGAGTCCGTGTCAGCCCGTGTTTCAGTCGGTGTCCGTCAGTGTCTTAATCACTTCCCTACGCAGGCATCGCCCCACGTTCGGCCGTCCTGTTCAGGTTCAAAGGGTCTGCTCTCAGATTCGCCCCATCAGCGAATCACCCCTAGTGAACTACCACATTATACCTTATACCCTCTCCTTCGCACAGAATAAATCTTTTTTCCACAAGTATCGGAATCAACCCCCAAAAACCGGGGCCTATACTGTAATTTAGTATAGGCCCCGAACTCAAACTCCACAACATGGACTAATCGTTACCGAACACTTATCCTCGCACCTATATCCTCAGGCGGACTGACCTGACATCAGCATTTAAGGCCCATTTGGCTCCGGCCATAACTGCCCCTCGATAAGGTATGACTCCGCAAAGAAAGAAAAGTCTCTGAGATCAATTACCCCATTGCGGTCATAGTCCAGTCGGTATCGGTATACCGGTATCGGGACAGGGACCGGGACCGGGCTCCAATTTGGGTCTCGCTCTAATGGCTCCGCGTATGGCTGCTTAAAGAATTTTCTGTTGGTGGTCAACGCAAACGCCATATCCCATGAAGTGCCTGCCGGATACTCTATCGGCTCACCAGATTCCCAGACAGCTCCAATTGTGGGAGGCCACGAATCGCCGTTGACATCCGCTATCCGTACCGCATCGTCATTGTAGAAATGTGGCCGCGTCTTCCAGCCCCACGGATGATTCGGCTCGGATTTGCAGGGGTCATAAATCGCCGCGATGCTCAACCAATATACCGTGCCATTATTGCTGTCGTTGGGGTCCTGATAAAACCACTCATCCTGCGAGAGAAGCTGGTCAAACTTGAAGCAGGCCTCCCTCGGTTCTATGCCTCGCGGGTCTAGGTCGTAACCGGCGTAACTCCATACGTAGCTGTCACAGATGTTCTCCCATATCAACCTGCCGGGATGGCTGAAATTATTTGGGTCAGCACGGTTAGGATCTGGCACGTCCGTCCAGATGCCAAGACGGAAAGCTTTCGGCTTGTCAGCCGGCGGTATGCACCCTGTCCATCCCTTAAACGAACCCCACCAGTGAATATCCGTAACAGGACGTTCGTCCAGACACACCCAGTCATCGGACAAAATCGGCCTGGCTAATGGGCTGTCGCCGGGAGGGTTCGTTCCCCAGTAAGCCATCATTATGCTCTGGTCGCTTGCGTCCACATCGCCGTCTCGGTCAAAATCAGCACAAGGGTTGTAATTCGGGTCCCAATGGTTTGTATCATATGCGGCAACAAGAATGGCGGAATCCGACGAGCCCACGTATCCGTCACAATCTGCATCACCATGGGACTGAGTCGGGCAGTTCCAGCAATTACTATTACTATCGATGATGGACACCTCATCCCAGCCGTTGATAACTCCATTATTAACTTCCACCGGCGGCTGAGACCATTTGATGTCTTGTTCGTAAGCCGAAATTGTACTCGCGGTAGTGATTTTCACGCCGCCGTTTTCCGTATTAAGCTCGATAGTCCAGCCCGCCCCGCCATCGTGCTCATCAAAAAATGGGTCTCGCACCGGCTCCTGGTAACTCCGCGAAGGGACCGGCGAAAGCATGCAGTCGGCCGAGTCGTCCGTGAACTTACCGTCAACGGTGTGGGCAAACACGCTGGGGCCGCTGGTCAATATCGGCGGCGGCTCGGGAGGATTAGGATTAACCACGATAGTCGGCCCATCCGGATCGTATCCTTCAAATCCAATCATCCTTTCTTGCAGCTCAAATGAGAACTCCCAAATTGTGTGCCTTATAGTAGGCATGCTCGGCGAGGTGGTCCAGCAGCAGGCGCTCACTAGGCCGGGCAAAGACACACATGTACAAGGATCATTGGTGTCGCCGCATAATTCAGTATCCTTGTAGATTTGACCATAGCCAGTGGGGTAGATGCGGATTTCGTAGTCGTCAATGCCCACCTTGAAATTGAACCGGTTGTATTCATTTGAAAGCAATCCACCATTTATACCACCGTCATCCTGATTGACCATCCAGTCGTTGATACAATAGAAAGTGCCCGTGTTGCCATCCACAGTGTAATCAAAGTATATACGTGAATAGCGTCCTTCGATGGAGCTGATGTCAGACCATTCACCGGCCGTCGCAACATTGACCGTTCCACACGCCAGGACGTTCACCATCGCAACTGTCGCTAACGCCCATTTCAATAACTTCTCCATGTTTCCTCCTTTCAAAAATTAATCTTGAACTGTTTTTATGCGGGGGGAAAGCCGGAAGCTCGGCTGAATGAAAATGCGAAAAAGCTTTTCTCCCGCTTCTCATCCGCCGGTACGGGCCGGGTGTACGCTATTCCGTCAACAGCCAGATTACGAAGCAGTTGGGTCCCATTTACCGTCCCTTTGGCAATTTGTCAAGATAAAAATCGCCAAAATACCAGAAAATTATGATTTTTTATGTCCCCCCGTTCAGAGTTTGTTCCCACCTCTCGGAATGACGAACAGTCCCCCCTGCCTGCCCCGGCACGTCAAATCTTATTGCCGACAGCGGCTCGTGCTATGTGGCGAGCTTCCGGCCTTCGTAGCCGAAGCTACTTCGGCGGAGTAGGCACTTCGCAGAATAGCATTAGAACCAAACCGTAACTATGATGTTCGGCTCGGTCCTCTTGGCGACCACATCACCGATGACGGTATTCGTCTGCTTTATATTCACGCCCGGGTTGTCCCGCAGCCAATTGCAAATCTGCTCATCGAGAAACTCAATCGCCCCGGTATGCAGTTTCGTATAGAAGGTCTTGACGCCGGTAATCCGGTCAGGCCAGCTCGCCCTTTTGCCTGTTTCCTTCTCTGCGGGGTGGGGTGCCGCCTCTGACTCGGCCGCATTGCTTGGCCCGCCGCCGCCAAGATTCAAAGGCGAATGAGACACCGCCAGCCCGTCATCAAAAGGAATCGATTTGTCAGCATTCTGACCACCTGGCTTTTCAACTTGAAAGTCATCCATATACAGCCCTCCACGGACACGTTTCTAAAACCTAAGGCCGTTACTCATTATAACGTTCTTGTAAAGGTCGTCAAACATTCTATTATATCGTCCCAATGACACCAAAAAAGAACAAAAAACGGGCTTGTCTCGGCGAAGGCAAAAACCGAAGCCGGACAACCGCCCGCCTCGGCTCGCACGCTCGTCGGGCGAGACGGGTCGGATTTGTCGCACTCGGTTGTCCCAAAAATATGGTCGACAGCGAACGGATGCTGGCGCAAATCGCGCAGGCCGGCTTCATCATTACCCAGGATTCCGACAACGCAGATGTCGTCGTCATCAACACCTGTGCCTTCATCGCCCCTGCAAAAGCCGAAGCGATGGCCGCGATACGCCACGCCATCGAACGAAAACGAAGGGGCAGCGTGCGAAAAGTTGTCGTCGCCGGCTGCCTCCCGCAGCGCCTCGGCAAAGACCTGCTCGATGAGGCAGCCGGAATCGACGCTATCCTCGGCCTCGAACACCGCGACAATATCGCCAACATAATCAAAAAAACTCTCCTTGCCGATGCGCCCGCGCACTTCCTCACGCCAACTTATAAATCCCTGTGCGACGACCGAGTTCGCCTCCGAATCACCCCTCCACACTACGCCTATCTTCGAATTAGCGAGGGATGCAGCCGAAACTGCTCCTTCTGCACCATTCCCGCCATCAGAGGCAAAGCACGCAGCAAACCCGCCTCACTCATCCTCGCCGAGGCCGAGGAGCTTGTCGCCTCCGGTGCCGTCGAATTAAACATAATCGCCCAGGACATAACCACCTACGGACAAGACCTCCCAGCCAAAAACGCCCTGCCAAACCTGCTGCTCAAACTCGCAAAAATCCCCCGCCTCAATTGGATTCGCCTCCTCTACCTATACCCCAGCGGAATCAGCGACCGGCTGATTGAAACAGTTGCCCGCTGCGACAAAATCGTCCACTATTTCGATATTCCCATTCAGCACGTAAACCCGAAAATCCTCACACAAATGCGCCGGCCACACTCAAAAAACAGAATCCGCCGACTCATCGAAAACCTCAGAACCCGGCTGCCCGACTGCGCCCTGCGAACAACCCTGATTGTCGGCTTCCCCGGCGAAACAACCGCCCAATTCGACGAGCTCCTCGATTTCGTCAAATGGGCTCGCTTCGACAACCTCGGCTGCTTCACCTTCTACCGCGAAAAAGGAACCCCTGCCGCCGAATTACCCCGCCAAATCCCGCACCGCATAAAGCAGCAGCGACTTAAACAGCTTATGCTCACCCAGCAGCAAATCGCCTTCAAAAAAAATAAATCACGAATCGGCAGCCGGCTAACCTGCCTTATCGACGGTATTGAGAAAAATCGCACCGCAAGGGGACGCTTCTTCGGCCAGGCGCCTGAAATCGACCCCGTCTGCATAATCCAGAACTGCTCCGCCGCCCCCGGCTCTCTTATCCAGGCCAAAGTCATCGGCTCTAAAAACTACGACCTCCTCTGCGAACAAACTTGTTCTCCGTAGCGGTAACGATAAAATCGTGACCGCAAAGGATGAATTTCCTGTTGAATTACCAGGACAACAAAGTAAACTTTCGGCTATGCTAAAACAGGTCCCAAACATACTGACTTTTGGCCGGCTCGTCCTGACAATCCTCTTCCTCGTTATGCTCCTTTATTCTCCCTACGTGAGCAACAGGACGCCCTTCATAGACGCCGCTTTTGTGATTTTTCTAATCGCCGGGCTGACGGACATAATCGACGGCCCCATCGCAAGAAAACTCAACGTCGCCAGCAAATTCGGACGAATGTTAGACCCGC
>CAYUIL010000058.1:0-11145 GCA_964444715.1 uncultured Pirellulales bacterium
TTTCTCGCCCCATAACTATGGTCAAAGAGGACCTCCCTCTTTCAAAACTCCTCGAAATGATGATACAGGAGAAAGCTCACATCGTTATCGTCGTCTCCCACGCGGGCGCCGTCCTCGGTATGGTCACTCTGGAAGACATCATCGAAGAGCTTGTCGGCGAAATCGAGGATGAGTTCGACCGCCTGCCCATTCACATTCACCCCCTTGGCGCCGGCTGGATTATGGGCGGCGGCGTCCCGATGACCACCGTCGCCTCCACCGCCGGACTCGACTGGTCCGCCAAATTCACCGGCCCCGTCCCCACCCTCGCTGAATGGTGTGTTAAAGCCCTCGGCAAACCTCTCAAAGGCGGCGAAACCATTGAAGCCGACAACGTGCGAGTCATCCCGAGAAAGTTCCGACGCAAGAAACTCTCCGAGGCCATCGTCTCCGTTATCTCTTCCGGAACATAGGAAGCACAATATGAAACGCAAACCCAATATCGGCATAATTGGCGCGGGTATGGTCGCCGGCTTTCACCTCGACGGCCTCCTGCAGACACGCCGGGCAAACGTCCTTTGGCTGGCTGACCCCGACAGGCGGGTACTCCGTCAAAAATTGGCCAAATATAATGTCCCCGGCGGCACCGCCGACTATCGTGACATACTCAAGGACGACCGCATCGATGCCGTGATTGTTGCTGCGCCCCCCTTTGCGCATTTCGAAATGGCCCTCGCAGCGATGCACGCCGGCAAGCATATCCTTCTCGAAAAGCCAATGGTCGTCAGCCGTGCACAAATGAATCGTCTTGTTAAAGAGGTCCGCAGGCACAAAGACCTCATTATTCTCGAATGTTCCGCCAGACACACTCGTCTCCAGCCCAAGTTTCATTTCATCAGAAAAATGATAGATAACGGCGACATAGGCGAGGCCTATCACATTCACCATAATCACCTGATGCGAAGGACCTTCATCGAATATAACCCCCGCGGTGCCTGGTCGTTGAAAAAAGCCCTCGCCGGCGGCGGCCCATTCCTCGATTGGGGTATTTATGACCTGTCCTTCCATCTCGGCCTGCTCCACGATGTCCCCAAGCTCACTCGACTCCGCTCGTTTACAAAAAACGGCGTCAAAATCTTCGCCGACCCGAAAATCAAATCTGATGTCGAGGAGCACGGCGCCGCTTTTATGGAATTCGACACAGGCCTGACCTGGTACTATGAACGTGGCGCAGGCATCCAGTGTGAAGCCGCAAACGAAACACGCATCTTCGGCACAAAGGGTTCTCTGCGTTTTCACTTCTGCACCTGGGACTCGCCCGAAATCGAGCACTTCTGGGTGACCAAAAACCGCGTCGAGAAAAGAACCATCCGGAAAGTCGATATGTCAAAACACCCCGGCGACCACCCCGCATTGATAAACCATTTCTTCGACTGTCTCGCCGGAAAAGCCGAACCTGCTATGCCCGTCTGGCTGGCTGCAAAACACCTCGATATACTCTTTCAAATATTGGGTAAATAGAGTAATACCATTACATTCGCATCCTGTAAAATATTGATGCAAGGGAAATATGGATAATAAGGATTTCCAAAAAGCCGTTGAACTGATAAATCGTTCAAACAGCGTTCTGATTACCACCCATACCAAGGCCGATGGCGACGCAGCCGCCTGCTGCGTAGCGATGAGCGAAGCGCTCTCGACGCTCGGGAAAAAAATCCAGATTCTCTTTCTGTCCCCGCTGCCTCAATGGTATGCCTTCCTGTTTGCCGAGGCGGTCCCGGTTCTCGGAAAAGACCTCTCCAAAGAACAGCTCCTGCAGGGCAAACTCGGCAGATTTGACCTGGTCATAATCGTCGATACCAACAGCCGCAGCCAACTGCCCGTATTCGACGAATACCTCAGGCAGGCACATCCCCCCGTCCTCATTATCGACCATCACAAAACCAACGACGGTCTCGGCGATGTCGAACTGGTTGACCCGCACGCCGCTGCTGCAAGCGCCGTCGTCCTTGGCCTGTTCAAATTCGCCCGCTGGTCCCTGACGCCCAAAATCGCCCAGGCACTCTTCACCGGCATTGCCACCGACACCGGCTGGTTCCATTTCAACAACACCGATGCCGTTGCCCTGCGGGCCTGTGCGGAGCTGGCCGACGCCGGCGCAAACCCCTCCCAAATCTTCCACAACGTCTATCACAATTTTTCTCCCCCGCGGTTCCGCCTGATGACTGCGATGCAAAGCACCCTCGAGCTTCACTTCGACGGCCGGTTCGCAACGCAGCATCTCTCCCGGCAGGATTTCAAAATCACGGGCGCTAAAGATGAAGACACCGAGAACCTAATCGACGAATGTCAGCGAATCGCCTCAGTCGAGGTCGCCGCTCTGTTTGTCGAGCTGCCCGATGGCAGGATACGCTGCTCGCTTCGCAGCAGGGGCTCCCTCGATGTCTGCAAAATCGCCGCTAAATTCGGTGGTGGCGGCCACACCTCCGCCGCCGGCGCATATCTGCCCGGCCCGGTCGAAAATGCAAAACAATCCATCCTCGGCCTGGTCCGGCAACAACTCGAAAATGTTTAACGTTCGACGCCTATATACTCTCGTTATCCCGACTAAAGCCGGTGAAGTTGTTGACTGCAAATCCGCTAACCTCTAAAATCTTTGTGCTCCCGGATTGAATGCCCTGATATTGCTTAGTAGGAAGATTGTTATGGCGACGGTAAACGAAAACTTTCTGAAATTGCAGGCGGGGTATCTCTTCCCCGAAATCGGCAAACGCAGGCGCGCTTTCCAGCAGGCACATCCCGATGTCAAACTAATCAGTATGGGTATCGGCGACGTAACCCAGCCGCTATCGCCGGCGGTAATTGCGGCGATGCACAAGGCAGTCGACGAAATGGCCAACAAAGAGTCATTTCATGGCTACGACGACGAAGGCGTGGGCTATGCTTTTCTGAGAGAGGCCGTCAGCAAAAACGACTTCAAGGCACGCGGCGTTGATATTAACATCAGCGAGATATTCATCAGCGACGGCGCAAAATCCGACACCGCCAATATACAGGAGCTTTTCGGGCTTGATAACGTTATAGCCGTCGCCGACCCGGTTTACCCGGTGTATGTCGATACCAACGTAATGGCAGGCCGAACAGGCCCGGCAGCAGCGCAGGGGACGTATCAAAAAATTGTCTATATGCCCGCGACCGCCGACAACGGCTTTGTGCCGGACCTGCCTGCCGAAAAAGTTGACCTGATTTATCTGTGCTTTCCCAATAATCCGACCGGCGCAGTGGCAACCAAAGAGAAACTGAAAAAATGGGTCGAATACGCCGGACAGAACAAGGCCATAATCTTGTTCGACGCTGCCTACGAGGCGTATATCAGCGACCCGAAGATACCGCATTCAATATACGAAATCGAAGGTGCGAAGGACGTTGCGATTGAGTTTCGCAGTTTTTCGAAGACCGCCGGCTTTACGGGCGTGCGATGCGCCTTCACCGTCGTGCCAAAACGGCTCAGGGCCAATACAAAAGACGGCAGGGCGGTCGAATTAAACCCGTTGTGGTCCCGACGTCTCTGCACCAAATTCAACGGCGTATCCTACATAACGCAGGTAGCCGCCGCCGCAACATACGGCGCCAAGGGCAAGAAGCAGGTTCGCAGCATCATCGAGCTGTATATGAACAACGCAAAGATTATTCGCCAGTCGCTGACAAAGCTCGGCTACAAAGTGTACGGCGGCGTCAACGCACCATATATCTGGCTCAAGACGCCGGAAAGGGTTGGCTCGTGGGAATTCTTCGACCTGCTGCTCAACAAGGCGAATGTCGTAACGACGCCCGGCGTCGGTTTCGGGCCGGCAGGGGAGGGCTACGTCCGGCTGACCGCCTTCGGCGACCCCGCTGACGTCAACGAGGCGATGGCGAGAATCAAGGCCATATAAAATGAGCCAGACAATCGCATACATCGGCCTGGGCAGCAACCTCGGCGACAGGAAAAACTTCATTGATAAGGCCCTTCGAATGTTAGGCGAAACGGCGAACGTTGCCGTGTCGCAGGTTTCAGCAATCACCGAGACACAGCCGTTAGGCGATGCAAAGCAGCCAAGGTATCTGAACTGTGTTGCTGAAATAAGGACTGCACTGTCAGCCGAGGGGCTCCATCAACAGTTGGCCCGTGTTGAAGATGCCCTTGGTCGGCGAAGAGATGAAAAATGGGCGCCGAGGACTATCGACCTCGACCTGCTGTTGTTTGGCGACAAGGTCATCGACAGCGATGCGCTCATTGTCCCGCACCCGCAGATGCACCTGCGTTCCTTTGTGCTCAACGGCTTGTGTGGGTTGAATTCGAGATTAGTGCATCCTGTCCTCAACGAGACGGTTGAAGTTCTTGCCTCACGTCTCAACGGCGGGGATTTTGCTGCCAGACGCGATGACCCGCGGCTTATTTGCCTTGCGGGCAATATCGGCGCGGGCAAGACGACGCTGACAGAAAAGCTCGCTGCGGTTTTTGCCTGCCGGGCAATCTTCGAGGCATACGACACAAATCCATTTCTCCCGCTGGTTTACGCAGGCAACAAAGACCTCGCCCTCGATTCTCAGCTTTATTTTCTCATGACCCGCATTGAGCAGTTGAATCCCGACTCGCTCGACAAAGGCCGGCCGGCCATCGTCGATTACCTTTTTCAAAAAGAACAAATCTATGCGAATCTGCTGCTCAGAAGCGACCAACTGGATTTATATCAGAAGGTGTACGC
This sequence comes from uncultured Pirellulales bacterium, assembly GCA_964444715.1. Classification (GTDB taxonomy): domain Bacteria; phylum Planctomycetota; class Phycisphaerae; order Sedimentisphaerales; family Anaerobacaceae; genus Fen-1362. The sequence continues at coordinate 4,728 of CAYUIL010000058.1, forward strand.
CAGATTATCGCCGGGCGTTGCTGCTCCGGCGGTGGTGATTTATTTGACGGATTCACCACAGCAGTGCTTAGAGCGAATTCGCCGGCGTAATCGTCCTTATGAGCAGAGAATCGAGACGGGTTTTCTTGAGGCCATTAGCGCCGGCTATGAGCGGCTTTTAGGCGGCTGGAAGATTTGTCCTGTAATTCGACTGCCCGGATTTGACTGCTTTAACGAAGCTGCGGTTGACTCGCTTGCCGAACAACTGAGATACTATATTGCAGTGAGATAAAGGGGGTTTCTATGCGTGTCGTGAAAAAGATAAAAGCGGTCAGAGAGCTGGTTAAAAACGCCAGACAACGCGGCAGGACAATCGGCTTTGTCCCCACGATGGGCGCTCTGCACGAAGGTCATATATCCCTCATCGACCGCTGCGGCAAGAACGGCGATTTCATTGTGGTCAGCATTTTTGTCAACCCGACGCAGTTCGGCCCGAAGGAGGACCTTGCGAAATACCCGAGGCCGCTGCGAGAGGATTTGCAAATCTGCAGAGACCACGGCGTGGACGTCGTTTTTGTTCCCAGTGTAAAGGAGATGCACAGCCGGGAAAATCTGACCTGGGTCAACGTGGATAAGGTGGCGGAGCTGTTGTGCGGTCGGTTTCGGCCCGGCCATTTTCGCGGGGTGGCTACCGTCTGCGCAAAGTTATTCAATATCGTTGCCCCCGACGTTGCTTACTTCGGCCAAAAGGACGCCCAGCAGCTTGCCGTGATAAAGCGAATGGTCGCGGACCTCCACTTTCCTCTGAAAGTCGTTGCCTGCCCGACGGTTCGCGCCGCCGACGGGCTGGCGCTTAGCAGCAGGAACCAATACCTATCGGCGGAGCAGAGAAAAGATGCGACGTGTATATACCGCTCGCTCAAGGCCGGCCGCAAAATGATAAAGGCCGGTGTAACGAATCCGAAAGCAATCACCGCTCGAATGCGTAAGGTATTGAATGCCGCCGGGACGTTAAGCAACATTGACTATGTAAGCATCGTTGACGCCGAAACGCTCCAGGACGTTGGCCGCATCGCCGGCGGGGTGCTGGTAGCAGTGGCGGTAAGATTCGGTTCCACCCGCCTGATTGACAACCTGACAGTGGACGCCCGAAGGCGATGATGTATAATGTCTCATCTGATGACTTGTAAAAAGGCAGGTGACTGATAATGCTTATAAAGATGTTAAAATCGAAACTGCACCGGGCGCGTGTCACCGCGACGCGACTCCACTACCCCGGCAGCATCTTAATCGACGCCGCACTAATGAAGGCCGCGGGCATTATGCCTTACGAAGGCGTGCTCGTCGCCGACCTTGACAACGGCAACCGCGTCGAGACGTATGCCGTCCCGGCGCCGGCCAACTCAGGCCAGGTCATTGTTCTCGGGGCGGCAGCAAAACTGGTGAGGAAAAATCACATTGTGATTATCTTCAGCTTCGCCTACTGCACCCCCGATGAGACCCGCAAACTTAAACCAAAAGTCATCCTCCTCGATAGACGTAATAAAATCCGAAAACTCGTGGACTCGTAAATCGGAAATTCCGCAGATGCACCCGGAACTGTTCAGGATACCTTTTACGACGCTGACGGTCAAAAGCTACGGCCTGATGCTGGCCATCGGCTTTCTGGCCGCCGTCTATGTCATCAGGCGCCTCAGCCGCAACATCACGCCCGACCCGCTGATGATTACCAACTGTTCGCTCTATGCCCTCGTCGCGGGTGTGGTAGGCGCCCGCATATTTTACGTGCTACACTATTACGACAGCTTCAAAAATGACCTGGCCGGCATCTTCGCAATCTGGAGAGGGGGGCTTGAGCTTTTGGGAGGTGTCCTTGCCGCCATCATCGTCGTTGTCCTGTACGTCCGCTACCACAAACTGCCCATGCGACGGTATCTCGACATATTAGCCGTCGGGCTGATGTTGGCGCTTGCCTTCGGCAAAATCGGCTGTTTCCTCAACGGCTGCTGCTTCGGCAGGCCGACCGATTTGCCCTGGGCCGTAAGATTCCCATACGGCTCCTACGCCTACAAAAGCCAGATTCAGGCGGATGCTTCACGCGAAAGATATCTGCCTTACATGGAGCCGGCCGAGGACTTCTTCAGCTATTCGGACAAAGACGCACCCTGGCGACCCGTGCTAAAACCATACGAGAAACTGACCCCCTTACAGAAAGAAATGGTTACAGCCGGCCCTTACCGTTGTCTGCCTGTCCATCCAACGCAGTTGTACGCTTCCGCGGACGCCGTAGTACTTACCATCCTGCTTTATCTGTTTTGGAAAAGGGCACAGCAGCGCACCACGCCCCTGAAACTTTTCACTAAGCCCGGCAGCACCTTCGCCCTTATGTTCATCCTCTATGGCATCGTCCGTTTCTTTGAGGAGTTTCTTCGCGACGACAACCCCTTCGAACACGACTGGTGGATTATTTACAAGGGCGGCACCATTTCCCAAAATCTCTGCATCTATATGCTCATCATCGGCGTCATCCTGATGCTGGTCTTCCAGAAGTTGCCCGCCGATAATCTGCCGCGTCACAGCTAAGCAAATGCCAATTTTCTCGAACAATTCCCGGAAACCATGATATAATCATATAATTATAGTGGTAACCGAACGAGAGGAACCATAATGGGACTCTACGACAGAGATTACACCCGGGAGCAAAACGAGCCGTACCCGGCTTATGCGCCGCAGATGCGTATGGGTATGCCATCGGTTACCCCCGCCGTCAAGTGGCTCCTGATAGTCAATGTTATCGTCTATCTTGTCGGTTACCTCACCTCAAGCCCTGCGAGCACCGGCTTGACCTTCCTTGAAAGATTCTTTGCCCTGATACCCGCTTCGCCACTGCTCGCTCTCCAGTTGTGGCGGCTGATTACATACCAGTTCCTTCACGCGGGCTTTGGCCATATATTTTTCAATATGCTCGGCTTGTTCTTCTTGGGCCCGTCGCTCGAACGGCAGTGGGGCAGTAAGAAATTCCTCATGTTTTATCTCTCTTGTGGCGTAACAGGGGGGCTGTTTTACATCCTGCTTGTTACTATCGGCTTCCTGCCCCCGGTCGCTATGATAGGTGCCTCAGGTGCGGTTCTCGGCGTTCTCACCGCCTGTGCAATCCTGTTTCCGCACTTCATCGTCTTTTTCCTGTTTTTCCCTATGCCGATACGCGTATTTGCAATCATCTTAATCTGTATCGCCTCTGTGAGAGTCCTTTCCAAAGGCGCCAACGCAGGCGGCGAGGCCTGTCATCTCGCCGGTATCGCGGCAGGGGCCTTCTATGTCCTCTCCGATTCCTGGCGAACCGCGATTAAGCTCAGATTCAAGGCCAAACGCTGGGACAGATACGTCGAGTCCGAACGCCGGCTGCGTATTGAGGTCGACCGCATTCTAAAAAAGGTGCACGATTCAGGCCTGCACTCGCTCACTTCCGCCGAAAAACGCCTCCTCAAAAAAGCCACCCGACTCGAACAATCCCGCTTGCGGTGAGCATGCCTGCACTGAGCTTTGTCGAAGTGTCGAATCCGCCTGCGGTGAGCATTAGCGTGCCAGCGTCGAACCGCTCCAAACTATAAAAACGACGGGGCCTTGCGAATGTCTCACAAGGCCCCGCTTAAATCCACAATTGACGCAACGCGTCATCCCCGAGAAGTTGCTTTCTTGGCAAGCAACAGGGGACCCAAATCAGCTATCCGCAATCAATTTTCCCACTCGAACTTCTCGGTTTCGCTGACAAGCTTATTGACTCGCTGCTTTACCTGCTGCTTTTTGAAGTCGGCGTCCTTCCACTTCTCAACCTCGGCTTTCCTCTGGTCAACCTCTTTTTTCAGCTCTTCGAGCTTCTTGGTCAGGCCTTCGTATGCAATCTGTTTTCGCTTGACAATCACGTCAAACTGCTGGCTGACCAACTGCTCCAGCTCTCCCACCAGCGCCTTCTTTTGCTTATCATCCGTTGTCGCCTTTATTTGCCGCAACAGCTCCGCCCGTTTTCCCTTCAATGCCATCTGTTCTTTCAAAACCGCCGCAAGCTGCGGGTTGTCTTTAGACGCCTCGAAAATCCTGCGGTATTTCCTCCCGCTAATCCCCATCGCCCTCATATACTGGCCGGGATTTTCCTCTTTCAGTTGTTCCAGCTTCGTTGCTTCGTCCGGGTAATTTCCCTTGAGCCACTTCATATATTCGTCGTTTCTCTCCTGCATCCGTTCGCGCATCATCTCCGGAGGCGTCCCGCCGTGCCCCATCCACGGCTCAGCACCACAACCAGGAACTTCAGGCATCGGTTCACCCATCTGCTTTTTCATCCGCTTGCCAAATTGCTTTCGCATAGCTTGGCGGAACGCCTTCCTGAATGCCTCAGGGTCCTTCTCTTGTAGTTGGGCCAACTCGTCCGCTTTTTGTGGGTCGGTTTCTCTTATCCGCGCCAGCATCCGCTCTATCTGCTCAGGTCCCATTTCGAGCCGCTTTCCCCCCATCGGTCCTCCAGGCCCCGGCGGCTGCTCAACCGCAATCTGTTCTTCTTTTGCGACCTCGCCCGCGATAAGCCCGCCCCAGCCGGTCACCGCCAAAATCAGGCATACTGATAATATGGTTGTCCACCAGTCGTTTCTCATAATACTTATCCTTTCCAAAAATTACCGCCGATTTCTATCAGTTCTGTTTCCAGGTCATCGATGGCTGTATTGCCGTTGCCGCCGGTATCATTCAACTGCACACCCGACAGTTCATTCTCAATCGTCTCAACCTCCGCCACCAAAACCGCGATATCCGCATCATCCCTGGTAATATCGCTGCCTTCCCAGACCCTTTCCGGTATTGCGGCCGCATAAAGCAACGTCGTCTGCTCAACCGGCTGCCTTTCAAATAACCTTAACGCCACAGCTGACACAATCACAATCGCCGCCGCCGCCACGCCGGCCACCGCCCAAACCCTCCGCTGCAACGTTATTCTGTGCCGTCGTCTCACAGCAGCCGCAACCTTTTTCTTAACCTCGGCGAGGGCAGCAGCACCCGGCTGCGGCGCAGGCCACTGGCGCAAGAGTTGCTCGCCCCTTTCTATGTCTTCTGCCGCCTGCTTGGCTGACCCTGCATCCATAAAACCGGCCAGCAATTCCCTCAGATTTTCCTTTGCCGAATCATTCATAATATGACTTACTCCATAAGCTCGCGCAACCTCTTTAATCCCCGATGCACCTTTGATAGTGTCGTCCCAATCGGCTCTCGCCTCAGTTGCGATATCTCCTTGAAAGATAATTGCGAATAATACCTCATCATTATCAATTCCCGAACGTCGCCATCCAGTCCCTTTAGTGCATCCTGCAGTTTGTCGGCATCGCCGTCGTCTTGTCTTTCCGTGCCCGCCGGCTGCAGCTCCACCCGCCGGCTGTGCTCATCCAGCAATCGCGTCTGCCGCTGCTTGAACCGCAGGTGGTCGCGAAAGATGTTCGACGCCGTCGCAAACAGCCACCCGTCAAAGCTGCCGCCCCGGTAGGTCCCGATTTTCTCCACTAACTTGACAAATAGCTCGCTCAGCAAATCCTCACTGGTCGTCCTGCTGCCGGTCAGGCGGAAAAAATATCCAAAACAGCGGTTGCCATATATTTCAACGAGCCGCGAGAAGCAATCCTCGTCGCCCCTTTTGCATCCTATAATTATCTGCTCTAAATCGCGTTGTGCCATACCCGGCCATTTTCTGCAAATTAAGACGCATCTGCCCGGCTGTTTATTGCAATTTCCCGCCGAACTGCTACCCTTATACCCTAATTATGGCTATTACTGAAGTCAAACCATCCCCTAAAAACACCTGGGCTGCCAAAATCAGGCGAACCTTCACCGCGTTTTTGCCCGTTGATAAATCCCGTCGCGGCCAATGCATCCGCTGTGGCGCCTGCTGCAAACTCCCCAACGTCTGCCCCTGGCTCCGCTACGATGCGGACGGCAAGGCGATATGCAAAATCTATCCTCTCCGTCCTCTCAACTGCCGAAAATACCCCCGCACCAAATCCGAGCACATCACCACCTCCTCCTGCGGCATCCACTTCGATTGACTGACGTATAGCATTGCGTCCTGGAGTCCTCTCGGCAAAGAATCCTTTTAGACAATGTCGTATTCTGTCACTCCAGAAGAATTTTATATTGACATTTTTGTCTTATGAGTTATTATGGGGTCATCTTATGATAAAGACACTACCCAATTTTATCCGCCGGAGGCGGACAGGAGCGGATTATATGAGCGATTCAAAGGTGCTTTCATTTGCGGCAATTTCTTGCCTCGCCGTATGCGGTCTTGCTTTGGCCAGTGGTATCCCCGACCCGAACTTGTATCCGAACCTCAATGGAGACGAAATAATTAATTTTGCCGACTTTGCCCTGATGGCAAGCAACTGGCAGCAAACAGGAGTCGGCC
>CAYUIL010000059.1:0-379 GCA_964444715.1 uncultured Pirellulales bacterium
CCTCATAGGATTTCACACCCATGACTATACCCAATATTTCCTGCGGTGCGTGCTTCGAATGTTGGGTTATGAACACGACATGGGCAATATCTATCTGGCCGACCGAGTGGTTAAAGTCGACACTTTTCCTATGGGGATAGATTTTCAAAAGTTCTCTGCGGCGGCTAGCGCCCCGGAAATAAAGCAGGAAAGGGAACAGTCGCGGGACTTGCTCAAGCATTTCAAGACGGTCCTGTCCATCGATCGCCTGGATTACACCAAAGGCATCATTAAACGTCTGGAAGGATACGAGCTGTTTCTCGAAAAAAATCCTCAATGGCAGAAAAAAGTGAAGCTGGTCCTGGTTGTGGTCCCGTCTCGCGTAGGCGTCGAGCGTTAT
>CAYUIL010000059.1:389-11052 GCA_964444715.1 uncultured Pirellulales bacterium
CGAACTGGTCGGAAAGATAAACGGCATATTCGGTGCCGTTGATTGGACGCCGATTATCTACCAGTTCAAGTTTATACCATTTGAACCATTGGTTGCGCTGTATTCGGCCAGCGACGTAGCTTTGATTACGCCTTTGAGAGATGGGATGAACCTTATAGCGAAAGAATACATTGCAAGCAGAGTCGACGCAACGGGTGTTCTAATCATCAGCGAGATGGCAGGGGCTTCTAAAGAACTTACCGAGGCCATTGTCATAAATCCGAACAACACCGATGAAATCGCAGTTGCCCTCAAGACCGCTCTCGAAATGCCCGCAGAAGAACAGATGCGCCGAAAGATCATAATGCAGGACCGCCTGAGGCAATACGACGTAATCAGATGGGCCAATGATTTTTTAGACCAGTTGTCTTCCGTCATCGATAAACAAAAGAAACTACGCTGCAGATTCCTCGGACCGTCGGACAAACAACGCCTTATCCGGGATTTTACACAGGCCCGACGACGAATCGTGCTTCTTGATTATGATGGGACGCTGGTTCCGTTCACCAGCGACCCAAAGGCCGCGGAACCACCGGCGCCTTTGTTGAATATACTCAGGGAACTTTCAGAAGATGCCAGGACCAATCTTGTGATAATAAGCGGGCGCGACAAAAACACTATGGAGAGATGGCTTGGCTCACTCAACGCAGTTTTGGTAGCCGAACATGGCGTGTGGAGCAAAGGTAAAAACGACGACTGGCAGTTAATCAAGCCGCTGGAAAACAAGTGGAAACCCACAATTTTGCCCATACTCCAGACCTATGCGGACAGATTGCCCGGTGCCTTTGTGGAGGAAAAAGAATACTCCCTCGTCTGGCACTACCGCCGGGCCGAACCAGAACTGGCCTCAATTCGCGCAAGAGAGCTTATGGATGACTTAGTGGCCTTTACAGCCAACCTGGACGTGCAGATATTGCAGGGCAGCAAAGTGGTCGAGATAAGATGTGGCGGTGTGAGCAAGGGCATCTCCGCGATGCGTTTAATATCCAATCAAAGCTTTGATTTCATATTGGCGCTGGGGGACGACTGGACAGACGAGGATATGTTTAAGGTATTGCCTGAAACCGCATATTCAATCCGGGTGGGAATGCGTAGCTCTCACGCGAAATTTAACTTATACAGCCATAAAGAAGTAATAGAATTGCTCAAGGAGCTTCTCCAAGAAGTCAAATCGGCTACTCCACAGGACTGACTGAGATAGTAGTGCTGTCTTTTTTGTTCGACGCCTCACCATTAGTTACGTCCTTTCGCACCGCTTTAAGTGCTTCGCGGATGGCATCTTATGGCCTGTCTGGGAGCGAGTTGCAGGATTTTTTTCAAAATTGCGGTTTTTTGCTGTTCCCAGAGGGCATCGAATCCGTATAATACATACACTACCAATGCAGTAGGAATAATAGGGAATTGGTTATGAAACTGTCAACACGAACAAGATATGCGATGCGGGCGATACTGGAGCTGGCGGATAACTACGGCAAAGGGCCTCTTCAGACGAGAGTGATTGCTCAACAGCAGGATATTTCCGTCAAGTATCTTGAACAACTGATGGCAGCGCTGAAGTCGGCCGGGCTTGTGAGGAGCCGGCGAGGCGCCAGGGGCGGATATGTTTTGGCCCGCCCGCCGGCAAAAATTAAACTCAGCGATATATTTGATGTCTTCGAGGGGCCGGTTGTAACTGTCGAGTGTGTTGCGAACGAGAACTATTGTGCAAGGGCGGCTGACTGCATAGCGAGGCAGGTCTGGAGCGAGGTCCAGCGGGCCGTGAAAAATGTCCTGCAGTCGAAGACCCTGCAGGATGCGATTGATAAGGCCAGAGACAAAAAGTGGGATTATCAGATATAACAACAGGAGCTTGTTATGAGTGCGATATTTGAGGATATCACCGCTGCGATTGGATTCACGCCACTTGTTCGGATTAACAAACTCGGTTCCGGCGAGGCGACAATCATCGCCAAGCTCGAGTCGCGCAATCCCTGCGGCAGCATAAAGGACAGAATCGCGCTTTCTATGATAGAGGACGCCGAAGAGAAGGGGTTGATAAAGCCGGGCACTGTAATTATCGAACCGACCAGCGGTAACACCGGGATTGGTCTGGCATTTGTCTGCGCCGCCAAAGGGTATCAACTGGTTCTGACGATGCCGGAGTCGATGAGCATAGAGAGACGCAAAATACTTGCGATGTTTGGGGCCAGGATTATTCTTACGCCGGCTGCCGAGGGAATGGTCGGGGCCGTGAAAAGGGCCGAAAAACTCGTTGCGGAAACCTCGAATGCTTTTATGCCGCAGCAGTTCAAAAACCCCGCCAACCCGCAGATTCATCGCGAGGCAACGGCAAGAGAGATTTGGGTGGATACCGATGGCAAAGTGGACATCCTCGTTGTAGGGGTGGGGACGGGAGGGACGATAACGGGCTGCGGCGAGGCGCTGAAGCAGCATAACAAAAAGGTCCGGGTGGTGGCGGTAGAGCCGAAGGATTCGCCGGTGCTGTCGGGAGGAAAGCCGGGGCCGCACAAAATTCAGGGAATCGGCGCGGGATTCGTGCCGGACGTGCTAAACCGCGATATAATCGATGAGGTAGTTCAGGTTGCCAATAGTGATGCGATGGAGACGGCTCGGCAATTAGCGTCCAAAGAAGGTATATTGGCCGGCATAAGCTCGGGTGCGGCGATGTGGGCGGCAATACAGGTCTCGCAACGACCTGAAAGCCGGGGTAAAACTATAGTCGTCATCCTGCCTGACACAGGCGAAAGATATATATCCACCGAGATGTTCGAGACGGCGATGTAGCAGGGCAGAAAGTTTGCATGTTGGTTTTTTAGAGAGGATATTACTATGACCAGAGGAGAGTTGACGGACAAACGGCTTGAGGACCTGGTTGCTGAAATCGTCGGCACCTACCAGGGCGATTTGGGAATAAATTTCATCGATGCAGCCAATCTGCCGGTGCGGGACAGGATTCTGGAAATCCTCGATTTGCTTTTTGAGGTGCTTTTCCCCGGCTACACCGGCAAAAGGGCGATTACAAAGTCCAATATAAACTTTGTGGTTATAGACATCCTCTGCCACATTTACACGGAGCTGTCCACTCAGATAGAACGGGCGTTCAAATACCGCTGCAGAATGGAGAATTGCGATACGGGCGACTGTCGCAAAATGGCGGAAGACGCAACCGTGCATCTTTTGACGCAACTGCCGAAGATTCGAGGGATGCTGAAAGGCGACATCGGGGCCGCGTTTGACGGCGACCCGGCTGCAAAATCCCCCGAAGAGATTGTAATAAGCTACCCCTGCATAATAGCGATTGCAACGTATCGTATCGCCCACGAGCTTTACCTTAAGGAAGTGCCGTTGATTCCCCGCATTATGACCGAATGTGCGCACGCCAAAACAGGCATCGACATTCATCCCGGCGCCAGAATCGGCAGAAATTTCTTCATCGACCACGGCACGGGCGTGGTGATAGGCGAGACCACCATTATCGGCGACAACGTGAAAATCTATCAGGGGGCGACGCTGGGTGCGCTTAGTTTCCCGAAGGATGAACGCGGAAGGATTATAAAGGGCGGCAGACGACATCCAACGATTGAGGACAACGTAACGATTTACGCGGAGGCAACGATATTGGGCGACGTAACAATCGGCAAAGGGGCGATTGTCGGGGGCAACGTCTGGATTAAGGAATCCGTGCCGCCGGGCGTTACCGTTGCGACGCCGAACGCCGAGCTTGTGTATAAAAAGCACCAGCCAGGGGAAAAAACGAGCGGCAAATGAGCACGCAGTTGACGGATAAAATCAGACAACTCAAGGCCGAGCGCAACGCCGTTATCCTTGCGCATAATTATCAGCCGGGCGAGATACAGGATTTGGCCGACTTTACCGGCGACTCGCTCGAGCTGAGCCGCAAGGCCGCTCAAACGGATGCGGACGTTATAGTTTTCTGCGGCGTGCAGTTTATGGCGGAGACGGCGGCTATCCTGTCGCCGGGAAAGACGGTGCTTCTGCCGGATAAACACGCCGGCTGTCCCCTTGCGGATATGATAACCGTCGAACAGCTAAAAGAGCTGAAACGCAAACACCCGGGCGCCGTGGTGGTCTGCTATGTGAATAGCTCCGCCGAGGTAAAGGCGGAAAGCGACTACTGCTGCACAAGCGCCAACGCTGTCGAGGTGGTGGAATCACTGCCGCAGGACAGCAAGGTTATCTTTGTGCCCGACCAGCATTTGGGCCGGTTTGTCGTCGAAAAGACGGGGCGCGAATTGATTTTGTGGCCTGGCTATTGCCTGACGCACGTGATGATTACCGAGGACGATATAAAAAAGGCCAGAGCGGCACATCCTGATGCGGTTGTGATGGCGCATCCGGAGTGCACCGAGCCGGTTAAGGCGATTAGCGACCATATACTCAGCACCGGCCAGATGCTTAAGTTCGCTCAGCGGAGTGAGGCCAAAAGGTTTATTGTGGCCACGGAAACAGGAATAATTCACACGCTGAAGAAAGAAAATCCCGGCAGGGAGTTTTTCGCCGCCAGCGAACGTGCCATTTGCCCGAATATGAAGCGAATCACTTTGGAGAAGGTGCTTTGGTCGCTTGAGGATATGCATTATAGGATAACTGTGCCGGAGGAGATAAGGGCCAGGGCGAAAAATGCGCTCGACAGAATGGTGGCGATTCTGCCCGCGAAGTAGAAAGGGCTTAACAAATGGGCGATGAACAAAAGTATCATTTGGAAACGCTGGCGTTGCACGCGGGCCAGCAGGTGGACTCGGATACGCGCAGCAGGGCGGTGCCGATTTACCAGACGTCAAGTTACGTCTTCAAGGATAGCCAGCACGCGGCGAACCTCTTTGGGCTGAAGGAATTCGGAAACATCTACACCCGGCTGATGAATCCGACGGCCGACGTGCTCGAAAAACGCTTGGCGGCGCTCGAAGGCGGCGTGGGCGGGCTTGCGTTAAGTTCAGGCCAATCGGCTATTTACGTCAGCATCTTCAATATCTGCGGCGCGGGCGGCCACATCGTGTCATCGAACTCGCTTTACGGCGGAACGGTAACCCTGTTTGGCCAGACGTTTCGAAAATTGGGTATCGAGGTAACTTTTGTTGACCCTAAGCAGCCGGAAAATTTCACCAAGGCAATTAAGAAAAATACTCGCCTCCTTTACATCGAGAGCGTTGGCAATCCGAAGAACGATATTTTGCAATACGAGAGAATAGCGGATATAGCTCACAAGAATGGTATGCCGGTGGTATGCGACAATACCGTTATGACACCAATATTGTTCAGGCCGATTGAATACGGCATCGATATCGTGGTTCACAGTTGCACCAAGTTCATCGGCGGCCACGGCACAAGCATCGGCGGGGCGATTGTGGACTCGGGCAGCTTCGACTGGACAAACGGCCGGTACCCTGAGCTTACTGAGCCCGACCCCAGCTATCACGGCGTCAAATATGTTGAAAGTTTCGGCAATCTGGCATACATAATCAAAGCGAGGGTACAGTTCCTGCGGGATATGGGCTCGTGTATGTCGCCGTTTAATGCGTTTTTATTCTTGCAGGGACTTGAGACCCTGCATTTGCGTATGCCGCGCCACAGCGAAAACGCTCTCAAGCTCGCGCAGTGGCTCGAAAAGCACAAGATGGTCAACTGGGTGAACTACCCGGGATTGCCTTCTCATCCGGATTATAAGTTGGCCAGGAAATATATGCCGGCCGGCCAGGGGGCCATTTTGGGCTTCGGCATAAAGGGCGGGAAAGACGCCGGTATAAAATTCATCAACAGCGTCAAGCTCGCCAGCCACCTTGCCAATATCGGTGACAGCAAGACGCTTGTGATACATCCCGCCAGCACGACGCATCAGCAGTTGAGCGAGTCGGAGCAGCTCGCGGCGGGCGTGACGCCGGATTACATTCGCGTCTCGGTTGGAACCGAACACATTGATGATATAATAGCTGACTTTGAACAATCGCTTGAGGCAAGTCAAAGGTAAAAGCTATGTGGGAATATACGGACAAAGTCAGAGACCACTTCTTCAATCCGCGAAATGTCGGAGAAATTGAGGATGCCGACGGCACAGGAGAGGTTGGTTCGTTAGCGTGCGGAGACGCGCTGAAACTGACGTTCAAACTTGATGAGAACGGCAGAATCAAAGACGCCATGTTCAAGACCTTCGGCTGCGCAAGCGCAATTGCCACCTCTTCGGTTTTGACTGAGATTATCAAGGGAATGACAATTGAGGAGGCGTCAAAGGTCACAAATAAAGAAATTGCTGATTATCTCGGCGGGCTGCCTGAACAGAAGATGCACTGCTCGGTTATGGGCAGAGAGGCACTTGAAGCGGCGATTGAGAATTACCGAACCGGCGGCAGAAAAAAACACGAGCTTGAGGGCAGGGTCGTCTGCACCTGCTTCGGCGTTACCGAAAAGGAAATCGAAAGAGTCATTCGCGAAAATAACCTCACTACTGTGGAGCAGGTGACCAATTATTGTAAGGCCGGCGGCGGCTGCGGCGGCTGCAAAGGCGAAATCGAAAAAATCATCGAACGCGTGCAGGGCGAAAAGACAAAGGAGAAAGCAATGGCGGCACCGGCAAAAGGCCAAAAGCTGACCAATATCCAGAAAATCCAGCTTATTCAGCAGACAATCAATGAGCAGATTCGCCCCGCACTGCGGGCTGACGGCGGAGATATCGAGCTGATTGACGTTGACGGCAACAGGGTCATCGTCGCCCTGCGCGGAATGTGCGCACAGTGCGCGCTGGCGAATGTCACGATGAAAGACCTCGTTGAGGCCAAGCTCAGGGAATTTGTCGGTGACACATTCTATGTCGAGCAGGCAAAGGACTCAACCGGCGAGTAAGGGGAAATAAGCGATGAAAACCATATACCTCGACAACAACGCCACCACTAAGGTCGCTGAGGAGGTCTTCGAGGAAATCAAGCCGTATTTTTGCGAGCTTTACGGCAACCCCTCGAGTATGCACACCTTCGGCGGCCAGATTGGCCGCAAAATCCGCGAGGCACGCGAAAAGGTTGCTGCGATTCTCGGCTGCGACCCGAGCGAAGTCATATTCACCGGCTGCGGCACCGAGAGTGACAACACGGCAATCAAGAGCACGCTTGCCGCTTATCCCAACAAGCGCAAGGTCATAACCACTCGCGTCGAACATCCGGCCGTGCTCAGCATCTGCCGGGAGCTCGACAGCCACGGCTATACCGTTGTCGAACTCGCGGTGGATAGATATGGCCGGCTCGATATTGAGCAGCTGGAAACGCAGCTCGATGACGACACCGCGATTGTTACGATTATGTTCGCCAACAACGAAACCGGCGTGATATTCCCGGTTGAGAAAATCGCTGAAATGGTGGCAGACAAAGGTATCGTCTTTCACACCGACGCCGTCCAGGCGGTCGGCAAGGTGCCGATGAATCTGGCGAAAAGCAGTATCGATTTATTGAGCTTGTCAGGCCACAAGTTGCACGCGCCAAAAGGCATCGGCGTGCTGTATGTTCGCAAGGGCACTCGTCTGGCTCCTTTTATGCTTGGCGGGCATCAGGAAGGGGGCCGCAGGGCCGGAACCGAAAATGTCCCCGGCATCATCGGCCTGGGCAGGGCTTGCGAGCTGGCGGCTAAAAACTTCGAGCAGGAAAACAAAAAGGTCAAGAACCTTCGAGATAAACTTGAAAAGGCAATTCTCGAAAAATGCCCCGATTGTATGGTCAATGGCAGCCCCGAAAATCGCCTGCCAAACACAACCAATATCAGCTTCGAGTTCATTGAGGGCGAGGCGATTCTGCTTATGCTTGATAAATTCGGCATCTGCGCCTCCAGCGGCTCCGCCTGCACCTCCGGCTCACTTGAACCCAGCCACGTCCTCCGTGCTATGGGCGTCCCCTTCACCGCCGCCCACGGCTCCATCCGTTTTAGCTTGAGCCGATACAACACGGAGGAAGAAATCGACTACGCCATCGAAAAAATCCCTCCCATAATCACCCGCCTCCGCGAACTCTCGCCTTTCGTGACTAAGTAAATAGGTGTCGGCGGAAATATCTTTGCTTCTAAAATCTCCTCGGTCTACGGCACCCTCAGAAGCACGGGGATGCACCCGTTTTGTTGAAGCGTCTCTATGAAGTTAAAAAGGATATAAATCCATATAAACCACATTCCGATAGCCATATTCCTCAGGAAAATATCGGCGTTTGCCACGAGCTGGGAAGGGCTTTTATACAGCGATAGTTTTGGCAGAAATCTCGGCGTTCGTTTGATGTAGTCGAGATACACCTGGCCGAATTTTTCAGTCAACCGCCTTTCTTCTGAGAGAATTGTTAAAGGATAATATGACAGATAGAAGACGACCATCGCTGCCAGGATAAGGATATTTTCTGATGCCAGGCCGATGCCGATTGCGCCTATGAAGCTGAAAAGATACAAGGGGTGTCGCACTATCGAATAAGGCCCATCTGTAATAAGTTCGTGCGTCTTACGACCGCTGATGTATAACATTGCCCATAGCCGACCTGTGCTGCAAACCGTAAGCAGAAATAAGCCGGATGTTTCGAGTAGTGTATCTGTCAAACCGCCCTCTTTGAAAGACGGCGCCGTGAAGATTGCCAGCAGAACCACCAGAACGCCGAAAATTCGGGAAACCATTACCCGCCGGTGCGCAATCTTGAATAGTAGTCCGTCCGTCATCGCGTCTCCGGGACGCTGGTTTGGGCGGCTGGATTTTGGGGGCGTCTGATTATTCGCATTTTCTTGAGTGTCCAGAGCGCCACAAACGCCAGCAGACCCACGCAAAGTATTCCCGCCCACATCCAGTCAAGCCGCCACCTGCCTTCGTAAAACCGGGCGCCGAGCACATTGAGGGCGGCAAACGAAGCTGTTATGACGAGGAACCCCGGGTACTCACGAATGAGAACGACCTGCCACGAAAAGGGCTGAGGCGGCTTGCACCAGAGCTTAAACCGGGGAATAATCATTGGTGTCTTTTCGGCCCATTGAGCGAAGGCCGCCCCGAATTTCTCCGAAAGGAACGCCTCCTCTGCGATGATTATCCTCTCGTAGTATAGAAAATACGCAAGGACGCAAGCCACCGTCAATAAGGTGGAACGGACAAGCAAAACGATTCCTACCCATATAATGAAGTTTCCCAGGTAAAGGGGATGCCGGACGACGGAATATATCCCCGTGGTATTCAGCTCCTGGGCCTTGGGTGTGCTTGTAGTTCTTCCCGATGTCCCCTTTGGCACATGCCCAACGGTGTATATTCTTATACCCAGCCCGAGCAGCGAGATTGCAAAGCAAAACAATTCCCACAGCCGGTCGAGCAGTCGGCTGCCCAAAGGATAAGTGAAATGCTGCAGGCCTATAAGGAAAAGCGGCACAATTATCAGGGGCAAAAAACTTCGCCACCGGAAAAGCCAATTCCCCTGATTTCTCATCTCGTCAACGTATGCCATACACCCTTTCTTCAATTCCGCTTATCACATAGTCCGAACGCCTGTCCTGAGCTACCCGTGGTGAGCAGTGTCGAACCAAGCCGAAGGAACGAATACTGCCGAAGGAGGGAGTCGAACCCTCACCCTGTTGCCAGGACAGGATTTTGAGTCCTGCGCGTCTGCCAGTTCCGCCACTTCGGCCTGTTCATTTTCTATTTAATATTGATTACTTGTCCGGCGTAGCATTGGCGAAGTCGGATTGATTATTGACTATGGTCTGGTTCTCGTCAATTACAAATGTCAGGCGTCCTGCTCTTCTCCTCTGTTCGCCGGACGGGGAAGGGCGCTTTGCACGGCCTTGTCGAAACTGGCCAGTGCCGACAACTATCGCGTCCTTGTCAAAAGTCCTCGATTTTCTGGAAGGTAAAAAGCATCTTGCAATCGAATCCGCAGCCCCCAACGACGTCGTCCTCATCGCCGGCAAAGGTCACGAAAACTATCAAATCATAGGCAAACAGAAATTCCCCTTCTCCGACAATTCCGTCGCCCTCGACTGCCTTCGCAATCGAAATGTTTAATGGTTTGTCATTCCCGCGAACGTGGGAATCCAGGATATTATCTACTCTTCTTTACTGTATCTATTATTACAGATTTGCGCACAATCTTTAATCTCAAGCGAGCCGTGAGAGCACTACTCGCACATTATCAGGATGGTGCTCCACATCAACGGCGCGGAAACGAATTACTTGATATTTTAATTTTTTGAGAAAGGCATCTCTTGCATCATCCTCCAAAATTGCCTCTGCACTCAAATGTTGCCGCCCATCAATCTCAATATCATATCGAGTGCCGGATAAACCCACGACCACGAAATCCAGATGATAATGCCTGATTCCATCACTCTCCCGCTCTTCCTGATACCAAAGCTTCAATTCATTGAGCATCTTACGCACTATATCACGGGCATCCGTATTCTCTGGTATATTATGTTGCTCGCCAGCCAATTGATCTACGAACTTGGCCAACTCACCGAGAGGCCCCGATATTTGTTCACAATACCTCTTGTCACCTACGATATGCAATACTTTGCGGGCTCGAGTCAATGCTACATTGAGAAGTCCCTCTTCTTTGGAAATCCATTCCGCCGCTTTGACATCTGCACCGTTCGCCACTACAGGCGAAAATATCAT
>CAYUIL010000060.1:0-1790 GCA_964444715.1 uncultured Pirellulales bacterium
CAAAAACGTCGCAATCCACGCATACTCGGCAAACGCGAATATCAGCGGGTCACCATCAGCTATCTCGAATTCCCGCTCCCCCGCAAACAGCCGATGCAGCTCCATCGAATCCATTGACCTGACTGCACCAACACAGCTTCTGCCCGGCAATATCCCGATATGTTCCGTATGCCCGATTACGTCAACCCCCCCGCAACAGACCATCTCTTTCATAAACTCCGCTAACGGCAGCGTCAGAATACAGTCCCCTATCGACCCCGGCTGCAAAATCACACCCCGCTGGCTCTGCTGCGCCGCTCGCGCTATCTTCTCCCTAATCTGCTCTACGATATTACTTCTTGCGCACATATTTATCCGCCGAAGCCCTGGCGACCTGTCCTCCGTAGCCCTTAAGGGCGAAGGATGGAAGGCGGATTCGCCCAAAGCATAGTATACCTCATCGAAGCATTTCTCGCCAGCTTGCTTGCTGCGGCGCTTACCCCTGCCGCTTGCCCGCCGTAGGCGGGTAGTTCTTTGACGAAGCTGGGTAGCCGAAGACGAAGCAAGGCCTGCCCTGCGTATCCTTGGCGTAGCAGGGTCCGGAAAAATCTGCCTCTCTGCCGACCAAAACCAGCTTTGTGCCACCCGTAGCCCAGCCACTATATATAGTATGTGCCTCCTCTCGCCCCCTGCACACCTTCTTGGGCCTTTCAAGCCGAAATTCTCTCCAGCCAACCCTCCTTTTCGAGTCGATTTTCAGTATTGGCAGCCAAAATCAGCCCAAAAAATCAACCTAATCCCCGCCGCCACAAATGGTTAAGCAAAAACAAAACTTCTCTAAAGTTTTTGATTATCCATTGTCGATAACAGCACTGTAAAGCAACATAGGGTCCCTGAACGGATTTATGGGACATACAAGATATAGTGGTTAAGAGCTTACGGTCGAAAAGATGGATGCTTTCGCCTGCCGCTTGATAGATATGGTAGCTGAGATGACCGATTCTACTCGTAATGATTGGTTTGCAGACCAGCAGCGCAACCTCAAACCGGCCTGCGGTGAGAATGTCGAATCCGTATTTGATGGCTTGACCGCAGACGACGATCTGCTTATGGAACAAATCCTCGAAAATATGAACAGCACGCCCATCGGCCAGGTGTTAAAGAAGATTGCTTCACTGCCGGATGTCAGAAAGCAAAAAGTCCTCAGGGTTCGCCGGCAGCTCACAGAAGGCAGATACAACCTCAACGAACGTCTGGACCTCGCTCTCGAAAAGGTGCTTGACGACTTGGACGTCTAAAAAAAGCAGCCGGGTTTGCCCCACCACGCCCGGCTGCCTGTCAACCCCGCCCATCGCTGAACGGGGCTGCTCTCAAAAAATTCTTCTCGCTATGAGTACACACCGGCGTCACTGATACCACCGGCCACCATCGCCACATCAATGTCCCCGATTATGTTACTACCTCAGGAACCTCGTCGTCCGGCTCATCCATTTCTACCGGCTTATACCCCGGCTGCCTCGACTTCTCCATCTCTTCCTTGAACGCAGCAGTCACCTTGTCCTGAATCTTTTTCCGGCAGTCCGCGTTAATCGGGTGTGCGATGTCCGCGTGCAGCTTCATCCTGCCCTTCATATCCTTCCTTGCCCTGTCCTCCGGCAAAGCCCCTCCGCAGTTGTTGCAGTACTTCGCCCGAAGATGGTTCTTCCCGCCGCACTTCTCACAATGGTCGCTCATCTTCCTTGAAGGCATCGCAACAAAGTACCCGTTGACGCCCTCGATTATTTTGATATCTCGCACCACAAACTCATTGT
>CAYUIL010000060.1:1800-11033 GCA_964444715.1 uncultured Pirellulales bacterium
CTATTAGCTTGACTCTCACTTCGCTGATTTCCATAGTTCGTGCCTCACCTAATCGCTACCAACTATTGTTGTTTACAATTATGCTTTTACAACCATAATCACGCTCGAGCTCGTCTCGATATCTTTTGACTCCTTCCTCGTTGTTCCTGTTGATAATACAAAACATCGATGAACCGCTTCCACTCAGGCACACCGGCCTGATTCCAAGCGATTCAATCGTCTTTTTCAACTCTACAAGTTCCGTATGCAACTCAAAGCAACTTTCCGCCAATATATTTGCGCACATTCCGCAAACTAAATCAATCCTGTTTTTCTCAATATATACGTTTATTTCTTCACGAAGCCGGCCAAATTTGGCCTCATCGTGCCGATAATTCGCATAAACCCTTTGCGTAGAAACACTTATATCAGGAACAATCAATAACGCCGAAAATTCATACACAGGCAATTTTTTCACTTTTTCCCCCCTTCCGGTGCATAAAGCCAACGGCCCATCCAGAAAAAACGCCACGTCGCTGCCCAGCTTCGACGCCAGCCCCGCAAGCTCCCTTTTGCCCAGACCCAGCTTAAAAAACTTATTTATTCCCATCAAAGTCGCCGCCGCATCGCTGCTGCCCGACCCTAATCCCGACCCTGCCGGCATATTCTTCGTCAGCGTTATCTTCACACGTGGCACGGGCTTCCAGCCCGTGGAAACACGGCCAGGATGGCCGTGCCACTCCAGGATTAGTTTCGCCGCCTTATAAACCAGATTATCCTCACCGGCCGGCACAGGGTATGGCCCCTGACAAATCAACTCTATCCCCGCCTTTGCCTGCCCTGAGTTTATCGAAGGGGCACCCGCCTCAATCAGTATCTCGTCATACCAGTCAATTTTCGCCATTATGGTCTCGATATCGTGATACCCATCCGCCCTCTTCCCCGCCACTAACAGCGACAGATTGACCTTCCCCGCCGCACGCACTAACAATCCATCACCGCGTTTTTCAAATCGTTCTTTATCCATCTCATTTAGCCCCCTGCATTGCAGGGGGTTCATCCGCATCATTTAGCCCCCGGCACTGCCGGGGGTTTCTTCTCTCAGAATTGCGGAAAATTCTTTTCTGTATGCCCTTCTACGTATGCAATCCTTCTTCTTAAGGCGTTTTCGTCGTAACAAAACCGCGTATTATACCCTTTTGTCCAAACCTTATCCGTAAATCCCGCTCCTCGTAATGCTTTGGTTGCTGCTGCCTTATATCTGCCCACAACTTTTCCGATTGACTCGTCTATATTTCCCGCCGCTACATGAACGTGATTGCTCCATACTAAAATTGCAAACACCTTCTGGTTCATTTCCTGTGCTTCATTCAATATTGCCTGCCTGACTATTTCCTTGGCTCTGCCGTTAAATCTTATGCTCTTTCCTTTCATTGCCCTTCTGTTTGAATCAAACAACGCCTTATTGCCTTTCAGTATTTCTCCGTCTTTTACATATCCTCTGTCGTCTCCCTGTAGCCACGTTCCGTATGTTGTGAATGTCACCATATATCCAATTACCTTTTTCATAAAAACAATTATAAAACAACTCTCTTGCCTTGCCATCTATTTTAGTTTTTCTCCTCATCATTTAGCCCCCTGCACTGCCGGGGGTTTCTTCCCTGTTCGTTTACAGTATAATAGCTTATCCTTATTCCGAACGCGAAAACTGAAAACAAGTAAATCCTGTGTTTAGCCCCCCGATTTATCGGGGGGTTCTTGTCCTCAAAGCAATGGTTAAATTATATGGACAAATCGCAATCAAAAGATGGAAAACCTGAAAGGGAACGACGACTTGACCCTGAGCTTCTAAAGAAAGGCCTGCGATGCGACCTGGACCAGTACGAAATGCTTAAATGTTGCTCTGATAAAAAGGATATGACCGAGTGGAACCAATGGCGAGAAATACATGAAAAAGAAGACATCCTTTTAGAAGGTGCATACCTTTCTGAAGCTTATCTTAAGGGTGCAAATTTAGGCACCTTACAGTTGTTGGATGGCGAAACGGACGCCCCTTTGCTTGGAGAAGTGTATTTAAAGGGAGCAAATCTTGAAGTGTCTCAATTGGAAGGGGCTGACCTACAATTTGCACACCTGGAATATACGTGTCTCATGTGGGCTTGTTTGGAAGATACGAAACTTATGGATGCCGACTTAAGAAATGCTGTGCTCCAGTGGGCTCATCTGGAAAAATCAGATGTAGCTCATGCTCATCTGGAAGGAGCGATTTTTGAGCAAGCTACTGTTGATGGTTTAACATCACTTTGGCAGTGCAGTATTGATCGCAAAACAAATTTTCTTGGTGTTAGCTTAGATGTTGCAAAAATCGACCCGGGGACAAAACAGCTTTTGGAATACAACATCAGGCGGATGAACTGGGAGGAATGGTATAAGGGACACTGTCTTTTGAGATGGCCGGTTCGTTGGTTCTGGAGTATTAGCGATTATGGGCTTAGAACCTGGCGAATTATAGGTTGGTTTTTGGGATTGGCATTTGTTTTTGCAGGTATCTACTACCTCTGTGCGCTTATGAATCCTCCGGGAATTGTTAACAGCCTAATTGAGGGTAAAGAGGGCTTGGTGCCGGCCTGGCTTTTGCCTTTTCGCAGCATCTATTTTTCCATTGTCACAATGACAACGCTCGGATTCGGGGATATGCACGCCAATTGCCAAAGCTTTTGGGGACATCTGTTGCTCACTTTTCAAGTGATATTGGGGTATGTTCTTTTAGGTGCCTTGGTGACGAGGTTTGCGGTGTTGTTTACGGCCGGCGGACCGGCAGGAAAATTCGCCGATGAGCAAAGCGTATCCGACCGATTAAGCCGACTGTGGGCAAGAATAAAAGGAAAAGATGCCAAACGACCCTAACACAAATTTCTCTTTCGTCACTTCTGCCGCGTTTTGTTTGTGATTTCGAACTTGGGTATTTGGAATTTGTTTGGGATTTCGATTTTAGGATTTCGGGTTTTGACCCATCCTCCGTCTTCTGCCCTCCATCTTCTGTCTTCACAGTCCGTGTCAGTCAGTGTTTATCCGCCGCAGGCGGATTTAAGTCAGCGTCCGTCAGTGTCTCTTGACATTATACCACCACTGGCTTACTGTTAGCACACCGAAATTTAACTGCCGAACGGTATTGAAAAGGTCTAAATGACAAATCCAGTCACGAGTCACGAGTCACGAGCGACGAGCAACGAAAAGGTCCCTTGGTGGCACTGGCACCGCCGACTCTATAACTGGGTCATCCGGTGGGCGCATACCCGCTACGGTATGCTGGTGCTTATTCTGCTCGCCATAACCGAGCCGATTTGCGTCCCAATCCCCGCTGACGTTATGGTCATCGGAATGTCTCTCGGCAAACCGAAACGGGCAATCTGGTATGGCCTCGTCTGCTCATTTTTCTCCGTCCTCGGCGGCACAATCGCCTTCGCGCTGGGCCTGGCAATCGGCCCGGAGAGGGTCATTACCTTCTTTGAGCACATTAGTTTCGGCCCTATCGACCTCGGCCACAGGGCGCAGCAGGCACTCCAACTTTATCAAAAATACGATTTTTGGGCGATTTCCATATCCGCGCTCACTCCTGTGCCGTATATGATATTTAGCTGGGTTGGCGGTATGGCTGAGGTCTCGCTGCTCAAATTCGTTGTTGTAAGTGCGATTTTCCGACCTATGCGGTTCGGCAGCGAAGGTTTGCTCTTTTATTTTCTCGGTGGAAGGGCGCGTCGTATAATAGAGAAATATTTCAATGCCGCCACCTTTGTTATTATCTTATTGTTGGCGCTGATTGCCTTTGCATTGCATAAGCTCGGCCGGCTCTTTACGGGCTAAAACTATGAACGAATCCCAAAGACACGCACTGCTGAAAGTCGCACGCGACACCGTCGAGGCCGTAATCAGGCGAAAACCGCTGCCCAAAGTAGAGGCCGACGACCCGGACCTCGACTCGCACCTCGGCTGCTTCGTAACGCTCAAAAACCACGACCAGCTTCGTGGTTGCATAGGGCAATTCATCGCCGACAGACCCCTTGTCCAAATGGTCGTCGAAATGGCTAAGGCATCCGCCACCGGCGACCCAAGATTCTTCGGCAACCCCATCACACCCGACGAATTGCCCGCTCTCGATATCGAAATATCAGTCCTGTCGCCTCTGAAGAAAACCACCGACCCCCTCTCGCTTCGCCTCGGCATCGACGGCATATACATCAAACGCGGCTACTCCTCTGGGTGTTTCCTTCCCCAGGTTGCCGGTGAAACCGGCTGGACCAAAGAAGAGTTCCTCTCTTACTGCTGCTCACACAAGGCAGGCCTGCCGCCGGACGCCTGGAAAGACCCCAAAACTGAAGTGTTCCTCTTCACCGCCGAGGTCTTCGGCGCTGCGTATAAAGATATATGAAAACAATCAGTGTAATCTGGGCAATCTGTGGTTTAGTTTTTCTCTCCGGCTGCGCATCCTCCACATCACCCAAAACAGCCGCACCCGCAATCGACACCCCCGACGGTATGATTGCTTATCTCCGCAGCCAAAACCTCCCCACGTTGAAATCCGTCGAGGGCTGGCAAAACCAGTTCGGCCCCGGACTGAAATTGACCACCGCACATTACGAAATCTACACCACGCTTCTTGAGCCGCTGATGCTTTCGCAGGTCCCCGGCTTTGTGGAATCCGCCTATCGCGGCTATCAAAGCCAGCTCCCCCAGCCAATCGAAACCACCGCTCCACTCACCATTTATCTCTTCGCCGACCGCCAACAGTGGGAAATCTTCACCATCAGCTTCACCGGCCGCCAGGCCCCAATGTATCTTAAGATAAAAGCCGGCGCCTACTACCTCAATGGCGCTTGCGTGACGTATAGCATCGGCAGAGAGCGGACCTTCTCTGTGCTCGGCCACGAGGGCTGGCACCAGTTCAATAGCCGATTCTTCAAATACCGCCTCCCAAGCTGGCTCGACGAGGGTGTCGCTATGTTGTTTGAAACAAACCGGTACGACCGGGGATTCTTCACCTTCCAACCGGACCGCAACATCCATCGGCTCGGCGCACTCAAGCGAACCCTGCTCAAAAATAAAACCATACCCCTCAGGGAGCTTGTCAGCATTAATCCCGGCGAAGTCGTTGTTGAAAGCGACGACGCCGTCGCCGCCTTCTACAGCCAGGCATACGCGCTCGTCCGATTCTTGCGCGAGGAAGATTACGGCAAACGCCTTGCCAATTACCAGGAGCTGCTCTTAGGCGGCCTCAACGGCCAGTGGCCCCTCGGCGAACCCGACAGGCGAATCGCCGCCGACAGAAATATCCCCATTACCGTCCGCTGGAACCGAATGGTCGGCTCAGCCCTGTTTGAGCACTACATCGCCAGCCCCGAGCGGAGTCGAGGGGACGACCAATACGACGAAATCGAAAAGGAATATCTTGCCTTCTGCAGAAAAATTGTCTATCCGGTACGACTTGGCAAATGATTATTGATTATTGATAATTGGTTATTTGAAACCACACACGAACATCATCCTGGCATCTGTATCCCCGAGGCGTAAACAGCTTCTTACGAAAGCAGGTTACAGGTTCAAGGTCGTTGCCTCGCAAATCGACGAGGCCTCTTTTCCAACCGAACACATCAACCCAGCCGAATACGCAAAACAATTAGCCCTCGCAAAGGCGAAAGCCGTTGCCGAAAAGTATCCAGATTCACTTGTCATCGGCGCAGATACCGTTGTTGATTTCGATGGCCGAGTTGTCGGCAAACCCGTTGACGCAAAAGACGCCGAGGCGATAACAAAGATGCTGTTCAGCAAACCCCACAAGGTCATTACCGGCCTTGCGCTTGTCTGCAAGAGTAGCCGCCTGCAAATCGTCGAAGCCGATACGACCGTCGTTTACCCGAAGAAATTGACTGACTCTCAAATCACCGCACACATCGAAAGCGGCATTTGGCGTGACAAATCCGGCGCCTACGCCATACGAGAGAATGCTGACCCCTTCGTTGACCACATCGAAGGAAGCTTGTCCAACGTTATGGGGCTGCCACTCGAGCTGCTCCGCCACCTCCTGCAGCAAACCACTTAGCCCTTGTCTCTGCTATCAGGGTTCTTAATACGAAGTCGCTCTTTTATTCCTTGCTTGAACAAGCTCACCACCGCCCCCACCGCCAGTAGCACAAAGCCGACAATCACGTATCGCCACTGTTCTATTCGCTTAGCAAGCAAGTACAGTCTTACCAAAGAAGGCACCCACAGCATTGATATGATTACGGCATCCTTCAGCCGAAACCACAGCCCTGCCGTCAACACTCCCGTTGCTATCAGCACGAGCACATACCGCCCATGCGTATAATTCGCCAGATAGTCAAACATCACTCCTGTCAGACACAGTGCACCTATTATCCGCACCGCCCTGTGCACGCGTTGCCCGAACAGCAGACAAATCGCCACCGTCCCCACACCGCAAACGCCTGCCATACCCCCTGGCTGCGTGATCCCACAAGATTCAAGGAACTCTTTAAAGAAATCTGGCTGAGCCGACCCGCCACTAAGGATGACGATACCCGCGAAACACACATATGGATTTCTTATGAGCAGGCCATACACCAGCAGCAACGCTATAAGAATCCCGACACATACACGCACATTCAGATCGTGAGGGTGCGCCGGATTGAAACCCGCAGTAAGAATCACGCCCATCGCATAAAAGACCGCCACACCCAACAGCAGGTATCGACGTCTATAAAGAGCAAGCCCCGCTATGGCTAATCCGGTCAGCCCAAGTATCACCGGCGGATACCCAAGAAGTTCAAAACCCATCTGCCCGGACGAGACTATCGACTTCTCCTCGATAGCCAGCATCGCGATCCCGAAAGGCACGCATAGGACCAAGATTTCCAAAACCCCTAATCTCTTGCCGATATGACGTAGTATCTCAACAAGCAGCAACGCCAACATCGCAGTCACCGCCACATAATCCCCGAGAACGCGTTCAAGCCCTGTTGTATATGCCATCGCGTACTGGTGCACTGCCGAAGCCACCACTATTATTAGCGCAAAGACGTACACCATCTCGGGCCTCTGGAGAAAGGCCGGTCCTTTATCTTGCGGTTTTTCCGAATGCGGCTTTCCCCTCACCGCTTCCACAAGCACAAATCCTCCTCCAATCAGCATGACCAGCCATATAGTCCACCACAGTTCTCTGCGAGCCGATGCTTCTGACGGCTCCAATGCTATGGACCGAGCTAGAAATACAGGCCCCAGGTAATTGCAAGCTATAACCAGCCCGAGACCCAATACCGACAGCACTCTAAACACAATCCCCGCGAACCGACGCATCACGTAGAACTTACCGAGTGCAATCGCAACACCAGCAAGCCCCAGCCATACACTTTCCGAGATTCCCGTGTCCGCCACCGATCCTAACGCAATACTCGTCCCGACAAGAAACAGCGCGATTATCACCAGAACCGATATGGCGTCGTCCACTACCTTTCTCGACACTATCAGTATCAGAACGCCTAATAGTGCCAGCTCATATGCGTGAAGCGTAAAGATACATGGCATCGCTTCTCTAAACGCCTCGCCCTTCGACAGGATTGGACCCATCAAGCTGACAATCCCGTATGCAACGAAGACCGCGCTTAGACAATAGAAGAAACTACCGCCCGAAAGTGCGAAAAACCTCTTGTATCTCTCTATATCCTCAAGGAAGGTCACTGTTGCCGGAACCGGCCTGATAATTTTTTGTCCGCTTATGCTCTCATCTTTTTTGTCGGGTATGTCCATATTTACACCTTTGCTTTATTTAGTTGAATCTATCTTGGTTTTGTATCGATACATCCTTACTGCGCATCCCACCCACCCGGCGGCGGCGTTTTGCTTGCCCATCCCATAGACATATTTCCGGCCGGGTTGTCGTAATCGTTCACGCCATGCATATTTTTTCTCAATTGCTCCTCAACCCTGACACTTCTGACGTGACCATCAATAAACGCAACATTGCTCGAACCTCGACCGAGGTCATTTGATGAAACACCGTGATACGTGGCAAAACAGTCTCTTGCCTCAGGCGTTGGAGCTATCAGCAGAACCGTATCATCCAGTGCCTTGGTGCTCAGAGGGGCCTTCAACCATTTTGCAGGGAACTTTGGATGGTCAGGCCGAACACTCCAAGAGTTCTCTTCCGCGAAAAAGAATACCTTGCTTGGCTCCCCGATTTCCGAAAGGTTGTTCACCCCGCCTGCTTCCCTGCTCCCAAGGTAGCCGTTCATCGTGTAGCTCGATTGTGGACTGATATCAAGCAGGTCATTATGCTGCGGATTCTCGCAACCCCTTTTCCGGGCAATGTCTCGGAATATCGGGCAAGGGTGGCCTGCTATCCCTTCAAGGTACTTCCACATTTCCCCTCTGTATTCAGCGTTCTCCCCCATTATTTCACCATATGGAGACATAGCCCTGTCGTGCCATCGGCATCCTATCGGATGTTCCTTACTGATTGACTTCTTCGAGTAAAGCCATTCATTTGGGTCATCGGGGAAAAGCCCTTTGTTATCCTCAAGATAAGCAAGCCCCGCTTTGGCGTATTGCGCAAGGTAGGATCCGCAGACCATATATGTCGCGATTCTTCGCGTTCTGCTCAGCGCTGGCAATAGTAAGGCAAACAATAGGGCGATGATGGCAATTACAACCAGTAATTCCCAGATTGTAAATCCTTGGCTGTTAAATATTGTTTTAGCTCTTCCCATATTTTCTCTCTTGCTCAATATCATACTGAATCGCCAGAGAATACGGCAACAGAATTATTTGCCTCTTTATTCGTGTGCTTAATCGCCGAGCATATTGCATCTGGCGTTTGGCGTGACAAATCCGGCGCCTACGCCATCAAAGAGCCCGACCCGGCTTCGCCAAACGGCTACGCCGTGGCAAGTGACCCCTTCGTTGACCATATCGAAGGCAGCTTGTCCAACGTTATGGGCCTGCCGATGGAGCTGGTCGAACGGTTATTGCTACAAGAAATAAAATAAAATCAAACTGTTTCGGCTACGAAGCCCGTCAGCAAGTTGGAATAGATTCTGTTTGACGCAAGACACAATTCAAGATATGCTACACGATTACATAATAGATTGAACGGTTTCTGTATTGGATTATTGGGGTCAGACGGCACAATGGCATTTGAACTCTGGGGATATCAATTTGACGGTGCATTCACCTCTCCGGATTCTTTAGAATCTCTGCCGGGC